>CALCNB010000188.1 GCA_937897785.1 uncultured Cellvibrionales bacterium
AGAAAATTAATGACTATAACTATCAGTACTACGTACTGGATGATCCCAGTGTGCCCGACAGCGAATACGACCGTCAGATGCAAGCACTACAGGCACTGGAAGCCGAACACCCGGAGCTTATTACCCCGGATTCACCCAGTCAGAAGGTAGGCGGAGAACCGCTGGGGGCCTTTGAACAGGTAACCCACGAAGTGCCAATGTTGTCGCTGGATAACGCTTTTGAAGAAGCCGATCTGAAAGCTTTTGAAAAACGCCTGCTCGACCGCCTTAAAGCCGATAATAAGCTGGCCTTTAGCTGTGAGCCAAAACTCGACGGACTGGCCGTGTCGATTTTATACGAGAATGGCGTGCTGGTACGTGCTGCTACCCGCGGAGATGGCCAGGTAGGTGAAAATATCACCGCCAATGTTAAGACTATCAATAGCGTTCCTTTAAAGCTTCAGGGTGATAATTTTCCTTATCGGGTCGAGGTCAGAGGTGAAATTTACCTGTCTGATGCCGGCTTCAAAAAAATGAATCAAGCGGCTCAAGATAGGGGTGAAAAAACATTTGTCAATCCGCGTAATGCGGCTGCAGGTAGTTTGCGTCAATTAGACTCAAAAATTACTGCGACTAGACCGCTTATTATGTCTGCTTATGGTGTTGGTTATATTGAATACTCTGATCAGCAAGGTGTTTTACATGCTGGACCTGAGGGATATTTAAGTGATTCTCATAGCAAGAGTTTATCGCAATTAGCTGAATGGGGCTTCTTTATAAATTCAGAAATAAAAGCCGTTAAAGGTATTGATCAAGCAATAGAATACTGTCAAGCGCTGACTAATAAGCGTTCTTCATTAACTTATGAAATCGATGGCGTGGTGATTAAGGTTGATTCCTGTGCCCTACAGCAACAGCTGGGCTTTGTGTCAAGAGCACCGCGCTGGGCGATAGCCTACAAATTTCCAGCCGAAGAAGCTAGCACGACGATTAATGCAATAGAATGGCAAGTAGGCCGAACCGGCGCGTTAACGCCTGTGGCAAAACTAGCACCAGTCTTTGTGGGCGGTGTTACCGTGAGTAATGCCACCCTTCATAATGTCGATGAAATTACTCGGCTTGATGTCAGGCCTGACGACACAGTCGTTATTCGTCGAGCAGGTGATGTGATACCTCAAGTTGCCAAGGTTATTCACGATTTGCGGCCCTCGGGCAGTCAGCCCATAGAACTGCCAATTCATTGCCCAGAGTGTGGTTCTGAGGTATTTAGAGTAAGCGGGGAGGCAGTGATTCGCTGTACAGCAGGACAGCTGTGTCCAGCCCAACTAAAAGAAGCAATTAAACACTTTGTATCTCGCAAAGCGATGAATATTGACGGTTTTGGCAATAAGATTATTGATCAACTGGTTGATCATAAGTGTGTTCTATCTGCGGTTGATCTCTACAGTTTGTCTCAGTCGCAACTGGCTGGTCTCGATCGTCTTGCTGATAAATCTGCGGCGAATTTGTTAGCAGCTTTGGATGCGAGCAAATCGACAACCTTGGCACGATTTATTTACAGTTTAGGTGTTCGTGAGGTCGGGCAGGCAACGGCCAAGAATTTAGCCAATGCATTTGGCAGCTTGGAATTACTTATTGAGAGCGTCGTCGCTGCGAAAGATAAAAATTTAAGTGCAATTGAACGCTTAATCGAAATTGATGATATTGGGCCTATTGTCGCTGAACATATCTTTAGTTATTTCAATAACCCACGAAATTTAGAGCTAATACAGCAGTTACAGTCCGTTGGTATAAGCTGGCAGGATGTTCCAATTGATCAAGGGCAAGCCATGACCTTGAGCGGGCAAACATGGGTGTTGACTGGTAAACTTATCTCTATGTCGCGTGATCAAGTCAAAGAAAAGCTGGAGTCCTTGGGCGCCAAGGTATCGGGTAGCGTATCCAAAAACACGCATTGTTTAATAGCAGGCGAGGCGGCAGGTTCTAAAAGAACTAAGGCAGAAGCGTTAGGTATTACTATCATCGATGAGGCCGCATTTATAGCAAGGTTTATTGATTAAACGCTACTTGTTAAATGAATCGATTTGTTACATCCTCGTTTAACCCGTTTTATTACTCTAGATGTAGGGTATTAATGAATATTATCTCACCTTAAGTTTACGATCATTCATCACAAAAATTAAACTCTTCCCCATAAACAGTTCCAGCCAAGATACTATCTGCAATGACTTCTCGTAACGACTTATTGGTAGACCAGGGTGCCAATAACTGACTGCTAAACGATCTTGAGTTACATACCTGCTTTATCGACGCCAATAATGTCTCATCATGCCTTCCTATATCGACTTCTCTTCCATTGGAAAAAAAGGTAAATGTAGGATCGTTTGCATTTGCTTCGATGTAGTGAAACCTCGAAGCAGAAGAACGTATGAGTAAAATATCAATAGTCATGAGTTGATTCCAAATTGTCTCAACCTCTTGGTCAGATGCAAGCTGTATTTCACTCTCCATTGCTGAGCGTTTAGGCAGGGTGGCCCAACAACCTAGCCATTTTGACAAGCGTTTTTCATCATCCATCAAAGCGGTAATTTGTGCTTTGAATAGTGCAATGGTGGTTGAATCAATTGCACCGTTATTACTGTCATTAAAGGCGACTAATGGTGCTCGTAGTCGTTCGTCTTCTGTTAACTGCGTCTGTAAAAAAGTAGCTAAGTCGTCAACGAGATCACTCAGCGCGGGTGACCGAAAGCCTACCGAATACGTCATGCATTCATTGTCTAGCGACGTGCCTAAGTGACTGAGATAAGGCGGAACATACAATAAATCGCCAGGCTCTAAGATGTAGCTTGTTTGACATTCAAAGTTAGGCAGCTGCATGAGCCCATCTACATTGTTGAGGGCGGTCTCACTATCGCAAACTTGACCGAGTTGCCATTCCCTTTGCCCTTGTCCCTGAACTAGAAATACATCGTAACGATCGAAATGAGGACCTACGCCACCCCCTTTAGTGGCAAAGCTAACCATTACGTCGTCAATTTGCCAGCTAGGAATGAATGTAAAGTAATCCAATAAAATAGCTAATGAGGAAACATGCTTATCGACGGCCTGTACTAATAGACTCCAATGTGAGTCGCCTAAAGCGTTATATCGTGACTCTCCGAAGGGGCCATGCTCTAATTGCCAGCTTTCAGTTTCTGTCTGAGTGACAATGCGCGATTCAATGTCCTCTTCAAGCGATAAGCCAGCAAGCTCGTCAGGAGTGATTGGATTTTCCCAATCAGGCAGACCCTGTCGGATTAATAGCGGTTTTTTTTGCCAATACTCATTGATAAAGGTATTGAGATCAAATTGTGCTAATTGGCGGAGTGGTTGTTTCATCATGGCATCATCTAAGTCAATTCCAAAACTTGATTCTAAGGTTTAAGCGACACATGAAACAATGGAATTAATACGCGGAGGGGCGTTTTAAGACGCTATGAAGCACCTTACCAGACTCAAAGTAGACAGTGAATTCAGTGAATAACCACTGTGAAATCGCTGGCTGTCCAATGGGGGCTTCATCCTAATGGCCTGGCCAAAGGTATCAAGTACTTGAGCTTACGTCATGCCTTGATCAGGAACAGTTATCAGGCTGGAGGGCGTTAGGGCGGCTGCTAGTGGAATTGAGATGACCTTTGCTTCACTTGGATACAAAGCCAGCAGAAAACTGGGCATGAGAATAGCAGTTAACTTATGTTGTTTAGAACGCATAAGCATTAATTTGGTCGTCAATATTAATCAATAAGCTCTTTTTTAAGCCGTTGTTGTTTAGCTTGTACTTGCATAATATGACGTGATATGAGTTTTTCATCGACATCGCTAAGCTGTTTAAACTGGCAAGAAATTCGAAAGCCATTGTCCTCTAGCTGTTGGCAATCGACAACCTTTACATAAGCTGCAACCCCCGTCATCTTTTCGTTAAACCATATTTTTATCGCATAATGTTGGTCAATTTCTAATGGGGCATTCGATTGAAAGCCAATACCGCCCTCACTGAGGTCAACCGCAATATTGTTAGCGTGTTCTGATACAATTTGCTTGGCAATAACAGCGGCTACCGTTTCAATTTTTTTGTTAACAGATAAAAAATAGGCTGAGATTTCGGGTGACTTGTCGTGGATATTCCTCAGGAGTAAGGCATTTTCACTGTCAATCGATTGAATATTACGCATTAAAGAAAAGCTTTCTGAGCTAGGGAAGCAAGCCTCAGCCACTTGAGAAAGCAGATCTTGCTCATTAACAGCTATGATATCTAAGATAGCGGTATCATCCACTCGAAATAACTGACGACGATCACTGACAGCTTCCACAATACTTGCTCTCCTAATCAATAAAAACAGGGCTCATACCCTATAAATATACTTACGCTGGGTTGTTTTTAGTTTAGTATACTAAGCTTAATTAATCATGAAGAGTGATGGCTATTATCAGATTTTGTTGTATCTACTTCACAAATCGACAATAAACTCTTAAAGCAGCCTTAATATTGGCTGATATTCATACAGCCATACTATCAATAAAGTTCACTGCAAGTACTTTTATGACACGATCACAACCACAGCGAGGTACAACGAGTTCACTGCCTTTCATTGCACTGATCGCGTTTCGCTATGTGACATTCAAACAGCGTGGCCCTGGTTCGAGCTTTCTTACTTGGGTCTCATTATTAGGCTTAGTGTTCAGTGTAGCTACATTGATCATTGTTATTAGCGTGATGAACGGTTTTGAAACCGAGCTTCAAAACCGTCTACTTTCATTAATTCCAGACGCTAAGGTTTATCTTAATGACAAAGATCGCGCTGAGATTAATCAGAATACTTTAATTCAGTGGCAGGAGTTGCGTGACGATATTCTCACTCAGGATGGCATTCTTGCCGCAGCGCCTTTTATTGAGCAAACAGCTATTGTCAATAAGGACGGACGATTTCAAGTCGTTGAGTTGCTAGCTTTTGATTATACCCTAGATGCAGATCTAACAGGCATTGAGAGCTATATTATTGCAGGTGATGCCAGCGCTTTAAAAGAGCAGAAATACGGGATTGTTATTGGTCGTCTTCTTGCTCGACAGCTAGGCCTTACAGTAGGCGATAGCTTGCAGTTGGTATTGCCTAAAATTGCTATTACACCTGCGGGTGTCGTCATGCGAGAAAAACGATTTATCGTTAGCGCCATCTTTGAAGTAGGGGCCGAAGCTGATCAAAACTTAGTTTTAATTAGCTTGCTTACCGGGCAAAAATTATTGGCTAGGGGCGCTTCTGTCGATGGTTTAAGGCTTGAGCTCGTTGATCGTTTTAACATACAAGATAAGCTTGATAATGCATTATTTCAGCTTGTGCAAACTAAGCCTAAGTATCATTCGTTGTCAGCTTTGGATTGGCGTAATGACCAAAGAAGTTTATTTACAGCCATTGCAATGGAAAAAATAATTATTTTTGTGTTATTGCTAGCCGTAGTAGGGATTGCAGCATTCAACATTGTGTCAATTGTGCTCATGAGTGTCATGGATAAATACAGTGATATTGCTGTGTTAAAAACCATGGGTGCAAATACTACTGAAATCCGAAATATATTTTTACTGCAAGGGCTACTCATCGCGTCAATTGGGACTGCACTCGGCGCATTGTTAGGTTTACTTATTGCGCCAAATGCTGGGTTCATCGTATCGTCTATAGAAGACTTATTTAATTGGCAGTTATTCGATCCAAGCGTTTTTTATATCTCCCATTTACCCTCTGAGATTAGATTCGCAGAAATATTTATCACGATCCTTTCTGCATTGTTAATTAGCCTCCTTGCGTCAATTTATCCGGCCCAAAAGGCAGCCTCAATACCACCAGCGGCGGCACTTTCATATGAGTTTTAGTCGAGTGCCAAAAAGGATGCATCAATGAATGATCAAGTTGATATAGAGACTAAGAAAAGGGATGAGCTCGATGTAGATCGCTCAATCTTAATATGCAGTAACTTATCCAAGTATTATCATCAAGGTGATAGTCGTCTTAAGGTTTTAGAGTCTATATTTTTAGATGTAAAGCAGGCTGAGAAAGTGGCAATTGTTGGTGCATCTGGATCGGGTAAGAGCACTTTATTAAACCTATTAGCTGGTTTGGATGCGCCTTCGAGTGGCACCGTATCTCTCCTTGATAAAGATTTATCCACGCTTACTGACAATGACTTAAGTCAATTGAGAAATAAGCACTTAGGTTTTGTTTACCAGTTTCATCATTTATTGGCTGAATTTAGCGCGCTAGAAAATGTTATGTTCCCCTTATTGATCGGCAAAGTTCCTCGAAACGTCGCTAGAAGCGAGGCAACGGCCGTTCTTGCTTCCGTTGGCTTAAGCGACCGTTTACATCATCGTCCTGCTGAATTGTCCGGTGGCGAGCGTCAACGGGTGGCAATAGCGCGCGCGCTATCAAATCAGCCTAGCTGCATTTTAATGGATGAACCAACGGGTAATCTTGATAAGCAGGCCTCTACTGATATTCAACAGCTCATCCAATCGGTGACAGACCAGCAAAAAACGAGTTTTATTATTGTCACCCATGATGAACGTGTGGCACAAGATTTAGACAAGGTCTACCAACTTGATGCGGGCAATTTGGTGCAAGTGTGAATTTTATGTTGGGACGGTATCCGATAATCAATCAATGGTGGTTAGCTTGGCGTTTTTTTGCTGGGTCAAGTACGGGTTCGCTAGTCAAGTTTATTTCGCGAATATCCATGTTTGGCCTGACTCTA
>CALCNB010000189.1 GCA_937897785.1 uncultured Cellvibrionales bacterium
AGCCCTTGTTCCAGTCATTATTCAGCTCATTCATGGCGTGCAATACCCGCCGATGAACAGGCTTTAAACCATCTCGAACATCAGGCAACGCACGACCAACAATGACACTCATGGCATAATCAAGATAAGACTGCTTGAGCTCTTCTTCGATATTAACGGGTAGAATTTCTTTGGCTATCTCACCCATAAACGACGTATCCCCTTGCTTGCGATCTAAAAAATAATGACAAATAAACTACTGATTCAGGCAGTACAAAAAAACAGATGAAATAACTGCCAAACACCCATTTATAAGCTGATAATGATACCACAGGCGGACCATTCATTGGCATTTATGGTCACTAAAAAGCTGACTTTCGATGGTACTTTGCCAGCTATCATTTATCGTTTTTGGCCGACATAAAACCGGTGTTTTTTTCTCGACGAAATACGCTTACTTTTCACTCTTTTTATCTGCTGGATGTTCGCCTAAGGGTCGCAACAAGAGCTGAATTTTTAAAATCACCTTGGCGATCACCCAAAGTGCCCGCAATGACGTATAATTGACTATTAACTAGCGTAGTTTATCGAATAGCCAGACACATGACTCCAGTCGACATTGAAATTATTAGCGCTCGGTGGGTTTTACCCATCGATCAAAACCAACCGCTCGCTAACCAGATCACGGTGCTCGAAAATCACGCCATCGTAGTCGAAGAGCGTTGCATTATTGCCATTGGACCATCAGACGAACTTCTCGCCCGCTATCCTAATGCCTCACACACAGCGCTGAATCACCATATTTTAATGCCGGGCTTAGTCAATGCCCACAACTTCACCGCCATGAGCCTACTGAAAGGGTTAACAAAACCCCAGCCACTGCCGAAATGGCTTAACGACATTTGGACAATCGAGCGCCAATGGCTATCTGAATCATTTGCTCGTGACGGTGTTACACTGGGTATTACCGAAATGCTCCTCAGCGGCACCACTTGTTTTAGTGACAGCTATCTATTCCCCAATGCCAGCGCCAGTATCACAGAGTCATTGGGTATGCGGGCTCAAATTCATTTTCCTATTAGTGAGCAAGCCTCCAACTGGGCACAAAATAGCGAAGAATACTTTGAAAAAGGCCTAGAAATTGCCGATGAATACCGGCAAAGTGCGCTTATCACTACAGGATTTGGGCCCTACTCAGCCAACCGTGTCAGCAATCAGAGTTTTGAGCGTATTGCCATGCTGGCCGAAGAGATCGATCGACCTATCCATCTGTATCTGCATCAACATGAGGCTGAAATCAACGACTCTATTAATAAGTATGGTCTTCAACCTATTGAGCGTTTATCTGAACTAGGGGTATTATCGCCTCGCACCCAAGCGATTCAAGCCGGCCTGCTAGACACCAACAGTGAGCAGCTGTTGGTTGAATCTGGCGCCAGCGTGATTCACTGCCCAGGCGCCAGCCTAAAGCTTCAAACTGCGTGCAGCCCAAGCGCCAAACTGCTTGAACAAGGCGTTAACATGGGCCTAGGCACCGATAGCGCCGCCTGCGGCAACACGCTGAATCTTTTTAGTCAGCTGAACCTAACGGTGATGCTAAGCGCTGAAGCCGATATAGAAAAACCGCTACCCTGTGCCGCAGCGCTAAGAATGGCAACCCTTGGCGGCGCGGAAACACTGGGGTTAGCCAGTGAAATTGGCAGTCTCAACGTTGGCAAACAGGCCGATATTATTGCTATCGACACCCAAACGCCTAGCCTTCAGCCGCTTCAGTCAATCACTAGGCAACTGGTTAATGCCGGAGCTGACGCGCCTGTCAGCCATGTCTGGGTAGCGGGACAACGTAAAGTCAGTGATGGTCAGTTAGTTGATATTGATCTAAATGCTGTGCTGGCAAAAAGTGATTGGTGGAAGAAACAACTAGCATCTTAATGAGTAGTCAAGTATGAAACAAAGCAATACCGAAGCGCCCAATACACAGACCAATGTCGACCGCGATGAAATCGCAAAATTTGAGGCGCTGGCCCATCGTTGGTGGGACACCGAAAGTGAATTCAAACCGCTGCACGCGATTAATCCTTTAAGAGCAAACTTCATTGACCGGCTCTCACCCGTAGCTGAAAAGAAAGTGATTGATATCGGTTGCGGCGGCGGGATTCTGTCAGAGGCACTGACCCAGCGCGGCGCCCAAGTCACCGGCATCGACATGGGAGAAGCACCGTTAGCTGTGGCCGAGTTACACGCCTTGGATAATCAGCTTACGATTGAATATAAAAGAATTACCGCAGAACAGATCGCGCTTGAAAGACCCGAGCAATACGATATCGTCACCTGCCTTGAAATGCTTGAACATGTGCCAGACCCTGCCGCCATCGTGAATGCCTGTGCAAACCTTTGCAAACCCGGTGGGCATCTTTATTTCGCCACCATTAACCGCAACCCTAAAAGCTATTTATTTGCGATTGTTGGCGCAGAACACATATTGCGCCTATTACCTAAGGGTACTCATGATTATGAAAAGCTGATCAAACCCTCAGAACTGCATCACTGGATTAGGGCCAGTGGACTAAGTTTAAAAGACTCAACCGGCATGACCTACAACCCGCTGACACAGCAATACAAGCTAAAATCGAATAATCTGGATGTTAATTATTTATTGCATGCCATTAAACCAGCATCCCAATAACCCTGATTAGAAAAAATGCTATGAACAATGCTGTACTATTTGATTTGGATGGCACTTTATTGGATACCGCTCCAGATTTTATTATCGCGGTCAATCAGCTAAGACGCGATCACGGCCTAGAAAACCTCAGCGATGAAACTATTACTGTGCAAGTCTCTAACGGATCAGCTGTACTGACTCAATTAGCACTCAATATCACGCCAGAAGATCCAAGCTTCGCATCAGCAAGGCAGCAATTGCTCGATTATTATCTAGCTTGCATTGGTACGCGCTCAGGATTATTTTCCGGTTATAAATCGCTTCTCAGCGCGTTAAAAGATGCCGGTATAGCTTGGGGTATCGTGACCAACAAACCATTGCTTTACAGCCAAGCCCTACTTGAAAAACTTCAATTAGCTGACGACTGCAATGTGTTAATCTGCCCCGATCATGTCGAAAAACCCAAACCTGACCCTGCAGGATTATTACTGGCAGCAAAAAAACTGCAATGCGCGAGCGATAATATTATTTATGTCGGCGACCACCAGCGTGATATTGAAGCTGGCAATAGAGCAGGCATGAAAACCATTGCTGTGGCCTTTGGCTATATCGAACCCAGCGACAATATTAATACTTGGCAAGCAGATTTTATTGCCGAGCAAACCAAGGACATCAAACCCTTTGTGGAATCGGTATTCTCATGCAAGATTTAAGCAATATTAACGACTATCAAGCCAGCAGTACGCTTTTA
>CALCNB010000190.1 GCA_937897785.1 uncultured Cellvibrionales bacterium
AGAAAAGTAAAATTGTGTATAAAATAATAGTCACTCCAGTGATTGTCAGTGCGAAACGCGGAGTAAGCGTTGCTGATGCAATGCTGAGTGGTACTAAAAAATAATTGACGAAAGGATTGCTTATGCCACCCGTAATATAAACATATAACGAGATAAAAAAAACATCTATTAGCAGTTGAAAAAAAGTATGCCGTTCGGATGCAAGTTTACCCTTGATATTTAGTACTAGCGAGACAGTGGTCACTACAAGTTGTAGAAACAAAATACTGAGAATTTGAGTGGTGGAATTAAAAGCTGCATCGACACCAATGGCCCATAAAACCGATAAAAATGTTAGAACTATAACCGCTAAGCGTAATATGCAGATGTTACGAATATGCTCAGTTGGTTCTAAATGAAATGATGTGCTCAGCAGATTTTTCACATCGTGTTTTCCTGGGATATGCTCTTAAGAGCGGTTTATAATCACTATGATGCAGCCATCTATTAAAAATAAAGTCTAAACTTCGACCTATCTTAGCTAGTAATTGCCTCGCGCAGGTCAGCAATGGTTTTTTCTTCGTCTTCGGTTACTAGCAAGCCATCGATGCCTAAGGCTTCGGCAGCAATTAAATTGCCTTCAAAATCATCCAAGAATAACACTTCATTTGGCTTAACATTGGCGCGTTCTAGCGCTATTTGATAAATTTTAGGGTCCGGTTTACGCACACCTTCTTCGCAAGAGTCGACAATATGGTCGAAAATCTCGCTCGTAGGAATGAGATTGCGCCATCCTTCGCCAAATTCTTTGACATTATTGGTTACGCAGACGGTGGTGAATCCTGCGGGGCGAAGGGTTAAAGCATAGTCGGCGAGTTTTTCTCTAACGCCGCCTTTGCTGCCCATTGAAGCGAATACTTCATAGATATCAGCCTCAAAACCTTTATTGGCGCCTAGTTCGATAATCAATTGGCGGGCTTGTTCGAGGGTGATTTCTCCTCTTTCCATGCGGTGCCAAGGATGATCGCCATCAACCCCATACTGGCCGAGTAGTGTCTCAGCAAACAGATCGGCATCGGTGCCTTGTTGAATGGCAAAATCAGTAATGGCATGAAACGGAGAAGCGGTAAATACACCGCCAAAATCAAAAAAAATTGCTTGATAAGACATAATTCAATTAACTCTTAAAGGTAAAAAATCATTACAGGCTATTCTAATCTAAGCTTCTATCCCGATCATATTGATCGCTGATTAATCTTAATTCAGCATAACTCAAATGAGAATAGATTGCATTTCAGTATTAAAAGTGATCCAATGATCGCCCACTATTAATGTACTTTGTCTTCGTAATCAGCAGAAACTCTCAGAGAAATAGCATGAAAACCGATCAATTAAAAACCAGCTTGAGATATTTACTTGTCACCATAGTGGCTGGGTTGTTAGCGGCTTGTGCTGCTGAACAAGAGGTGGAAGAGGCCACTCAAGCGGCGAATACTGACTATTTATCAGAGCCTATTGTCGTTTATTCCTCGCGTAAGCAGCATCTCATTGAACCCGTTTTTGAGCAGTTTACCCTGCAGACTGGCATTACAGTGGAATATACCACCGACAAGGCTGGCGTCTTAATCGAACGAATCAAGACAGAGGGGCAGAATACGCCTGCCGACCTATTAATTACCGTCGATGCAGGTAATTTAGGCTATGCTGCGGCTGAGGGTATCTTTCAAGTCATTAACTCCGCCGTGATTAATGACACGGTTGCGCCGCATTTGCGCGATGAACAGGACTTGTGGACCGGTTTATCACTGCGGGCTAGAACCATTGTTTACAGTACTGAACGTGTTAAGCCAGATGATTTATCCACTTATCAAGCCTTGGGAGAGTCGCAGTGGCAAGGACGACTCTGTTTACGAACGTCAAAAAAAGTCTATAACCAGTCATTAGTTGCGATGCTTATCGCCGAGCAAGGCGAAGTTAAAGCGGAGCAAACTGTGGCGGCATGGATAGCTAATTTAGCGATTAGCCCTACTTCCAACGACACCAAAGTGATGCAGGCGATTGAAGCTGGTCAGTGTGATGTGGGTATTGTGAATACTTATTACTTTGGCCGATTAGAGGCTAAAAATCCTGACTTACCCTTAGCTTTATTCTGGCCCAATCAGTCGGTCGCCAAAAATTCTGGCGTTCATGTGAATGTGTCGGGCGCAGGTATTTTGAAGTACAGTAATAATCCTGATCAAGCGCGCCGCTTACTCGAGTGGTTGGTATCAGAGCAGGCGCAAGCTTTGTTTGCAGGGTTAAATAAAGAGTACCCGGTCATTAGTCGTGGCGCTATTGATCCTCAGGTGAGTGCTTGGGGTGCATTTAAGCAAAGCCCATTGGCGCTTAGCAAGGCCTTCCAATTGCAGCCCGCGGCGGTCAAGTTAATGGATCGTGTGGGCTATCAATAGTGGCTGAAATAGTTGTTGAAAAGGCACAGGTCTTTCCGGTCAAGATCTGCTAAAGTGCAGTATGGTTTATTTTAAACGATTCAGCATTTGGCAGTTATTTCTTTTACTCATGTCTCTGCCAACAACGCTGGCCTTGGTCGGCGTTCTCACTGCATGGTTAGATATTGATCTGCTTGTGCTTGGTCATTTATTCGAGTTCGTGATTCCCAACGCAGTGCTGAATACTCTTGGGCTAGTACTGTGTGTGGCTATTGTAACATCGCTTATTGCAGTGATCAGCGCCTGGCTAACGACTGTTTGTGATTTTCCCGGCCGTGCTTTCTTTTCGTGGGCATTAATTTTGCCGATGGCTATTCCCGGCTATGTCATGGCTTTTGCATTAGTGGGAGCGCTAGAGTACACCGGTTCATTTCAAACTTATTTACGTGAATCAATAAGCAGTTCGCTGATATTACCTGATGTCTATTCTTTTGGCGGGGTTGTATTAGCGCTGAGTCTGACATTATATCCTTATACCTATCTGTTAGTGAGAAATGCGTTTCAAACTCAGGGTAAGCAGAGTTTAGAAGTAGGCCAGTCCTTAGGCTTATCAGTTCGTCAAAGCTTTTGGCGAGTCAGTTTGCCGCAAGCTAGACCTTGGATTGTCGGCGGAAGCTTATTGGTCATGATGGAAACGCTGGCTGACTTTGGCACAGTGGCGGTGTTTAATTACGATACCTTGACCACGACTATTTATAAATCTTGGTTCAGTTTATTTTCATTTCAATCAGCTTTGCAAATTGCCTCGTTATTATTATTGTTTGTGATTGTGGTTAGCTTGTTAGAAAGGCAGAGTCGGCACAAGCAGCGCTTTACTAACGCGCGCAATACTGTGCAAGCACGATCGCGCATTCTATTACCATCACTGCAGGCTTATTTAGCCTGTGCTTTTTGTGGTGTTATTTTTTTTATAGGCTTCTTGCTACCGATTGGTCAATTACTGCTGTGGGCTATTCCGCATTTGAGCTCAGGGTTAACGGACCAATTTTTGCGTTATATGCTGGGCTCGTTCAGTTTGTCACTATTGGCAATGACGATTATCACTGCACTTGCATTGCTATTAGCTTTTGCAGCCCGCACGCAGAACAGTTACTTGGCCAATTGGTCAGTTAAAATCAGTACTTTAGGTTATGCCTTGCCGGGGACGGTATTAGCCGTTGGCCTACTAGCACCGATTGCTGCGATAGACCATTATCTGGCGAGACTTGGCTTTGCTGCGCCTATTCTGCAAGGCAGTATAGTGGTCATGTTATTGGCTTATAGTGTGCGGTTTATGGCGGTTGCCTTTTCACCGATTGAAAATAATTTATTGCGCGTCACGCCTTCGATTGATGCCGCATCGAGAAGTTTGTCGGTTTCGGGTCTTAGTATGCTTTGGCGGGTACATTTTCCTATGATCAGAGTTGGCGTATTGACGGCGATGGTTTTGGTATTTGTTGATGTGATGAAAGAACTGCCCATTACCTTAATGACACGACCGTTTGGTTTTAATACCTTGGCGGTAAGAATTTATGAGTTAAGTTCAGAAGGTTTATGGCAGCGGGCTGCTTTGCCAGCCTTAGCTATCGTGTTAGTAGGTTTAATTCCAGTGGTGATTCTGATTCTGCGGGCTGATAAAGTACAACAGTAATATTATGCTATGAATTACCAATAGTTAGGTGTGCAAGCGTCGAAGTGATTGGACAAACAATATGAGCACTGAAATAAAGCATTATCTTAGCTTGAATGAGGTCGTTATTGGTTACGATAGCGAGCCAGTGTTGAGCGGTATCAGTTTTTCTTTGCAACGCGGGGAGATTGGCTGCTTATTAGGGCCCAGTGGTTGTGGCAAGACTAGCCTGCTCCGTGCGATAGGTGGTTTTGAGCATCTGAGCGGAGGCCGTATCACGCTTAACAATGAGGTCATTAGCCAGAGGCAATACACATTAGCGCCAGAGCAGCGTCAAATTGGCATGGTGTTTCAAGATTATGCCTTGTTTCCCCATTTAACCGTCATTGAAAACGTGAAATTTGGTCTGCATGGCTTGTCTCAGCCTGAGTCTGACACGCGATCATTATATTTGCTCGAACAGATTGGCCTAATGGATAAAAAGGCAGTGATGCCGCATGAATTATCAGGCGGCGAGCAGCAACGCGTGGCATTGGCGAGGGCTTTGGCGCCACAACCAAAATTATTATTATTGGATGAACCATTTTCAAATTTAGATGTTGAGTTAAGAGAGTCTTTGGGTGAGCAGGTGAGAGCTCTTCTTAAGCAGACACAGACCACTGCGATCATGGTGACGCATGATCAACATGAAGCATTTGCCATGGCTGATTCGATTGGTGTGCTTAATGGTGGCGCTTTATTACAGTGGGACAGTGCCTACGCGATTTATCATCAGCCAATTAATGCCTTTGTCGCTGATTTTGTTGGTCAAGGCGTGATGCTAAACGGTGAAATGGTATCGACGACGGAAGTTCAAACTACCTTGGGTTGCTTTGAGCGAAAATCGATAGCGGCTACTATTGATAATATTCAGCCCGGTGACCCAGTCAAAGTTTTGATTAGGCCTGATGATATTATTCATCAAGACAGTAGCGAGTTAACAGCAAAAGTCGTTGCGCGACATTTTCGCGGCGCAGAATTTTTATATCATTTAGAGCTTGATAACCATGAGCGGGTATTAGCCTTAGTGCCGAGCCATCATGATCATGCCATTAACGAGAAGATAGGTATTCGGCTTGAAATAGACCACGTTGTAGTTTTCAAATAGCGTATCTTATTTACCTTTTAAAATCTTCATCTCACCAGTGGCATGAAAACCGGTTTGTGTGATATCACTGATCAGCCAATGGTGAGGGCCAGCAGTTTTATTGCGAACTAATTGGCAGTAATACTCTCCCCAAAAATCAAACAATAAATGACTTTCTTGCTCAACACCCGCATGCATGACGCGGCCGTAAAAGCGGCAGCTCGCATGATCATTATCGGCTTGCCCACCAATCGAGATTCTAAGATTGCTGAATAAGTGCTGACTAGGCCCACAGCCGTCGAGATTGCTTCGAATCATGGCAATAAGATCATCGCAGCCTGATCCTTTGACGTAGCCGCCATAACTGTATTGAACATTCGGTTTAAAAAGTGGTACCAGCAATTCCCACTGTCGATAGTCTAGCGCTGTAGCGTATTGAAAAACCATTTCACTGATATGCTCTTTATCTCGCATATGGCCGATAAATAACTCGTTATGTGACGTTTCCATGCTCGCCTCTTTGATCAATTATTAAGGAAATTACAGGTCTATTTTAAACGCTATCGACTGAGTTTATTATTGACAGCCTTTAATGTCTTAACCGTGTATCAAGCTTATTTTGGGAGTTACTGATGGAAATTGCGCCGCTAATCACTGCAAATCAACAAACGTATCGGGAGGCATACGGTGAATGGGCCTTGGTGACGGGTGCGGCAGAAGGAATTGGGGCGGAGTTTGCTACACAGTTAGCGGCCCAAGGCCTCAATATTATCTTGGCTGATGTACAGCTTGAAAAGGCCCAGCAACACGCCTTGGATCTTGCTCAGCAATACGGTGTAAAAACTGTAGCGGTTGAATGTGATTTATCGCAACCCAGCTTCATCGATCAACTGTTAAAGCAAACCGCAGATTTAGCGATTGGCTTTTTAATCTGCTGTGCCGGTATTGGTGCCACTGGCGCGTTCAGTGATACACCATTAGAAGCGATGCATAAAGCGATACAAGTAAACTGTATGGCGACGGTGACACTCTGCCATCACTTCAGTCCCGCAATGCTTGAGCGTCATCGCGGTGCCATCATTATTGTTGCATCCAATTCAGCGTATGCAGGTGCGCCTTATATTGCTAATTATGCGGCAACAAAAGCGTATGATTTATCACTGGCAGAGGCGCTATGGTATGAATTTAAGCCGTTAGGGATCGATGTTTTGGGTTTTTCGCCGCAGGGTACCAATACACCCGGCATGCGAAGAGGAATGCCGTCTTTGTCAGAGGGTGAGGCTCCTGAGGGAATCATGTTGGCGGATGAAGCCGTTCGGTTTGCGCTAGGCCAACTGGGAAAGATCGCCAGTATCCGGCCAGATCTGCCAGAAGAATACAGTCTTGCTAGGCAAGAGGTTACCTCGACAGCCGGCGATTTCACTCGCACCTTAGCCGTTCATAAGGGTTAAGGTGTGATGATTAGACGACTTCCGCATCGACGCAGGTAGCGGGGTTGATAAAGGCTTGATAACAAAAAAATACGGTTGCTATTAATCCCCAACTTAAACCAATCACCACGCCAATATCGAGAATGCCACGCCACGGTTGGGGGATAAGCTGAAAAAATAAAATAAATAGAACGATCATTACGGTTAATAAGACTGAGGTGATAATTCTTTTTTTCGGTGCGGCAAAGAATCCCATGCAAAACAATGGTGCCAGTAAGGTTGTGAGTAAATTAGCGTGATGATGCAAGTAATTGAGTCTAGCTGCTAAGCGAGGTGAATAGCCTTTTTGAAACCCCTTGTAGCCTTCTGAATAGGCCATAAATACACTATTTACAATTAAGGCAAGCCAATGCAAGGCAGAAAAAGAATAATTAAATGAATCGATAGCAATCGCCGTCAGTTTTATTAGCGCAATGACCAGTATGGCAATAAAACCAGTGAAGCCCCAAAAGCTGGCCAGCCAGCCCAATCGGTTGGTGGTGTGGATATGATCGAGGGATAATGCCATAGTGAGATTTTCTTGCCTGTACTGCCGAAAGAATAGTGAACGTAGTATTTTACCGATGACGACTCGGGTCTGGATCACTGCTAAGGTTAATTATGCCATTGAAGTTCGGTCTATCAATCGAATGGTTACGGTATTAATTAATGCTAGGCGGACAATTATTGATAACTGGCTCAATATTGAAGAATGACTCGCTGTCGTCTTGTTGGATGATTTTCAGGCGGCTACTTCCAAGTAGGCATATCAGTCAACCAGTATCAGCAACCACGTTATAGCAGCTAAGACAATAGCGACAAAAACGGCGGCTGAACCCATATCTTTTGCCTGCTTAGATAGCTTATGATAATCCATGCCCACGCGGTCGATAGTCGCCTCGATGGCAGAATTTAATAATTCTGCGATCAACACCAAGGCAGCCGAGAATAACAGCAATAAAATCTCGTTGAGGGTATCTGCTATCCACCAAGCTGCAGGCAGTGCAAATAGCATTAAAAACGATTGGACTCGAAAGGCTTCTTCCTTTTTAAAGGCAAAGCGCAGGCCAGATATGGAATTTTTTGTCGCTCGTATTAAACGTCTTTTAAGTAGGCCTAAGAGCGTTTTATCCCTGGTAGTGTGAGTAGCAGGTTGATCTGTGGCAGGTATATTTTTTGGCGCATCATTAGGCATAAGATCACCGCTTATTGCGTTGATTGGGTAAAAGAATTTAATAGTTTTTTGGCTCCGCCCGAGCGGTGACGAAAACTAATAGCAATCGCATCTTTTAATGTACACCATGCATGGCTTTGCGTAATGTCGGCGTCAGTAATAATAGGCCCACACCGATCCCTATACTCATTAAACCAATCGTATGATAGACCGAGATGGTCGCGACAACATCGATGCTATTTGCGGCGCCGGCTGTTGAGCTGCCGGTTAATGCGCTAATCCAGCCCGCTATATAATTCCCCATCGCTGAAAATAAAAACCAAGTGCCCATCAGCATGCCCATAATCCGCGTGGTACTCAATTTAGTCACCATAGAAAGCCCGACGGGACTCAGGCACAGTTCGGCTAAGGTCAGCATTAAGTAGATAAAGATCAGCCAAAAGAAGTGTCTGCCAGGCTGATCGCCAAGGCTTAAACCCCAAGCAAAGATCACATAGCCTAGGCCGATTAATAACATGGCAATAGCGAATTTAGCCGGTGTCGACGGTTCTATTTTATGTTGTGCTAGCTTCACCCATAGCCAAGCTATCGCAGGGGCTAATAAGACAATAAAGAGAGGGTTCAGTAACTGAACTTGTGAGGCCAACACATTTACACCCAATATTGAACGATCAAATTGTTGATCGGCTAGCAAGGTTAAGCTGGCTGCCTGTTGTTCGAACAAGGCCCAGAAAATGGCCTGTGTAGCTATTAAGAAACAGGCGACAAACAAGCGGTCACGCTCCTGTGGGCTACACTGGGTCATGCTGTAATAAAGAATAATGCCGATCATTAACAATCCTGATATTCCCAGTACTTGGCCGACCAAACTTTGGTATTGAATCAATACCCAACTGATGCCGACTAATGCAATGCCAGCTAAATAAATGGCGTACTCTTTATTGATGCCAGCAAAGGCGATCTCTTTGAGTCGTGCAGGGTTTTGAGGCTCAGCTCTCCCATCTAATAAGTGTTGGCCGGTTAAAAATACCAATAGACCAAACAGCATGCCAATGCCTGCCAGACCAAATCCGTAATGCCAGCCATGCACTTCGCCGACATAACCCACTAATGCCGTTGCCACTAAAGAGCCGAGATTGATGCCCATATAAAAAATAGAAAAGCCACCGTCGCGACGCGGATCGTTAGGCCCATAGAGTGAGCCGACAATGGTCGAAATGTTGGCTTTTAAAAAGCCTACACCGGTAATGATTAACGCCAAGGCGAGGAAGAATAAATCGATGAAGGGTTCATCGCGAACCACTACGCCGTTATCAACGAATGCGGCCGAACCGTGAAAGCCCATCAGCGCATGCCCACAGACCAAGAGAATCGCACCGTAGGTTACCGCTTTTCTAGCCCCAAGGTAGCGATCAGCTAAGAAACCGCCAATGATGGGCATCATATAGACAAGACCGGCATAGGCGCCGTAAATAAAACTGGCTTCTTGGGCGCTGTATAGATGGTATTTAACCAAATACAACACCAAAATAGTCCGCATACCGTAATAGGAAAAACGCTCCCACATCTCGGTTAAAAAGCAGATCGTCAGCCCAATAGGGTGGCCTAAAAATGTCCGCTGCTGTGAGCCGGAGTAAAGGTCGACTGAAGCCATAAATACTGATTCCCTTGCTGTAGAGGTATTATTATTAAATAGTGAGCGTACTATAAGTGTAAATTTCTTGGGGATAAAAGACCATGGTTGACGGCAGTAAATGGTAAAATGGGCGAAGAATACGATTTATGGCACAAATGCTTCCCCCGCTTAATTGGCGCTAACAACGGCCAGACAAATGTGTATAATCGCTTTTTTTTCGGTTTAGCTCATCATTTAACCGTTAAGTTAACCGCTGAATTATCGCGGCTTATTCAGGAACTTCGCATGTCAGATGCTAATTTTACCAAGGCGGTCGAACAGCGACGGACCTTTGCGATTATCTCTCACCCCGATGCGGGTAAAACCACGATCACTGAAAAGCTGTTACTGCTGGGTCAGTTAATCCAGGTGGCGGGCTCGGTGAAGGGCAAAAAAGCCGATCGTCATGCTACGTCTGATTGGATGACTATGGAGCAAGAGCGGGGCATTTCGGTCACTTCCTCGGTGATGCAATTTCCTTATAAAGAACGGGTCGTTAACCTGCTTGATACGCCGGGCCATGAGGATTTTTCGGAAGATACTTATCGCACATTAACCGCGGTTGATTCAGCCTTAATGGTGGTTGATGGAGCAAAGGGTGTCGAAGCGAGAACCATTAAATTGATGGAAGTGTGTCGCTTACGCGATACGCCGATCTTAAGCTTCGTCAATAAGATGGACCGCGATATTCGTGATCCTATTGATTTGTTAGATGAAATCGAAGAGGTGTTGGGTATTGCCGCGGCGCCGATCAATTGGCCGATCGGTATGGGTAAAGAATTTAAGGGCGTTTATAATTTATATACCGATACGATACATGTATTTGAGCAAGGCAGTAATTTTGTGATTGCCGAGGATGTGCAAATTACGGGTTTGCAATCAGAGCAGGCTAAGGCGCTACTGGGTGTATATCATGAAGATTTTGTTGAAGAGATAGAATTAGTCCGCGGTGCCAGTCATGAGTTTGATCACAATGCGTATCTTGAGGGCGAATTAACACCGGTTTTCTTCGGTACCGCGCTGGCGAATTTTGGTGTGCGAGAAATGCTGGATGGCTTTGTTGAGTGGGCACCTTCACCTATCGCGCGCACTACAGCAGATCGACAGGTTGACCCTTTAGAAGAAAAATTCAGCGGCTTTATTTTTAAGATACAGGCAAATATGGACCCTAAGCATCGAGATCGGGTCGCGTTTATGCGTATCTGTTCTGGGGCTTATACTAAGGGTTTAAAAATGCGCCATGTGCGTTTAGCCAAAGACGTAAAGATTGCCGATGCCGTGACCTTCAAAGCGGGTGAGCGCGAAGCGGTTGAAGAAGCTTTGTCGGGCGATATTATTGGTTTACATAATCACGGTACGATTCAAATTGGCGATACCTTTACCCAAGGCGAAAGTTTGAAGTTTACCGGTATTCCGCACTTTGCACCTGAGCTCTTTAAACGAGTACGCTTAAAAGACCCGCTTAAAATGAAAGCCTTGCAAAAAGGCTTGCAGCAATTAGCCGAAGAGGGCTCGACGCAGGTGTTCATGCCCATGTCAAATAATGATTTAATCGTTGGCGCTGTCGGTAATCTGCAATTTGAAGTGGTCGCTTATCGATTAAAGGATGAGTACAAAGTTGAATGTATTTACGAACCAGTGAACGTGTACACGGCGCATTGGGTTGAATGTGACGATGCAAAAATGCTGGAAGAATTTAAGCGCAAACAGGCTGATAATCTTGCCATCGATGGGGGTGGTCACTTAAGTTACCTTGCGCCTACGCGGGTCAACTTATCGCTGAGCCAAGAGCGTTGGCCAGATATTCAATTTCGCTCGACCCGCGAGCACTAATTATTTTCTAGCAGTTTATCGATGAATTGGCGCTGTTTTTGTTGCTCTTCATCGCCGAGTGATCGAACGTTATAGATTGAAACGGGATTTTCTTTGCCGCGGATTTTAATGGTTTTATGATTATCCACCGTCATATCATGTTGTTTTGCTAATGCATCATGGCACTCTTCTTGGATAATGACTTGTTGAGCTTGCGCCTCATTGCAGAGGCGAGAGGCGAGGTTCACCGAATCACCCACCACGGTGTATTCCAATCGATCTTTTGAGCCAAGCAATCCAGCCAGCATTTCACCGCTATTAATGCCAATGCGTAATTGCACGGCAAATAAACCTTTCTTTAGTCGTTCGGCATTTAATTCCTCAGTGATCTTTTGCATCAGCAGCGCGCAAGCCACCGCGTGGTAGGCGTGTTGTTGATCCTTTTTTGCCGCACCAAAAACCAGCATCACGCAGTCGCCTAAGAATTTGTCCACCGTACCATGATAGTGCTTGGCACAGGCCGTATAGTAGCCAAAATATTCATTCAGTAGCTCGCTGACCTCACCCGGTGAGAGCTTCTCAGACATTTGTGTAAAGCCAACAATGTCAGCGAATAGGGCCGTGGCTTGGATATTTTCGCCTTTAAAATTAACATCATCGAGCTCATCGATGACTTTATTGGCGACATTGGGGTCAAGCAGTTTAGCCAGTACGCGTTCAAGTTCGGTCTTGCGAGATAAGCCCCTGCCCATTCGATTTAAATTTTCAATCAATTGACCGAGCTCATCATCTCGACGCTTCGGAATTACCGATAAATCCCCTTTGTTCATATTGGCGGCGGCATTGGTTATGGTTTTCAGCGGTTCGGTGATGTGTCTGCTCATAAAGAAAATAACCGTGCTTAGGCTGATCGATAGCCCTAAAAAAACGAGGTATAAATCGTTAGTTGAAAAATCTTGCTTGGTGGCAAAGACCGTGACTAGCCCCAGACCAAGGACTAACGGAAAACTAAAATAGCAGGCAACACGGTACTCAATCGGAATACTATAGCGAATAGCCAGCAGCGAAGCTTTTCGGGGGGTTGATTTCACTTCGGCAGAGCTGACGTGTTCAGTGCGACGTTCATCCGTTCTATGTTCACCTCGTCGCTCTGAGCGACGTTCAACACGACGCTCGCCTTGCTGGTCGACAGAGCGGCGGACCATCGGCTCGCGATCGGAGGCGCGTCGTTGATATTGTGGTGGTTGTTGTTCCAAAGCAGAGTTCCACAGCCAGTGAGAGAGTAGATACCTCAAGAATGCTATTAGTCTAGTTGATTTACCGTGCTTTGCTGAATTTTGTCGAACGCTAAAGCCGTGATTAGTAGCTATTTCCCAAACAGGACGGCTATTATTATCTTTTAATATCAATGACTTATAGGATTTTGGGTTTAAGAAGAGCAACTCACGCTGATACGCTTGCCCCAGTCTGGTGGTGGTTTAGCGTAGTCTTCATACTGCGTTTGTTCTGCAAATGGTTGACTCAATACAGTCGCTAAACGCTCCAGCTCAGTGTAATCGCCTTGTTCTGCTTGACTAATCGCTTGCTGAGCCAAGTAATTGCGCAAGATATATTTTGGGTTCACGGCATGCATGGCGCTTTGTCTTTCAGTATCGGTGCGGGTTTCTTTTTTGAGCCGCTGTTGATAACGTGTCAGCCATTGATCAAAGCCGTCTCGGTTGATAAAGCTGTCCCTTAGCGGATGTTGTCGATCATCGGTCGCGACGGTGCTGAGTTGCCTAAAGGTGTGACAAAAATCAGCCTTTGAGCCTTGCATTAATTGCAGCAGTTCACTGACCAGGGTTTGGTCTTCATCATGCGCCTCAAGCCAGCCAAGTTTGGCTCGCATCTGAGCAGAGTAGCTAGCGATTATATAGGGCTGGTAGTGATTGAGTCCTATTTTGATTTGTTCTTCGCTGATCAGTGATGACAGTGCTTGGCCCAGCGCATGCAGATTCCATAAGCCAATACTGGGTTGTGCATCGAAGGCATAGCGACCAGTGTGATCGGAGTGATTGCAGATAAAACCGGCATCGTAGTCGTCTAAAAAGCCGAAGGGACCAAAGTCAAAGGTGTCGCCTATAATCGACATATTATCGGTATTCATCACACCGTGAGCAAAGCCGCAGGCCTGCCATTGCGCAATCATTAACGCGGTTCTTTCGATGACTTGTTCAAAAAAATTTGCATAGCGCTGGTCGGCAGCTTGGTTGGCCAGAGCAGGGTAATAGTGCTCAATACAGAAATCGGCTAATTGCTTCACCTGTGGGTATTGTTGGGTGTGGTGGAAATATTCAAAGCTACCAAAGCGGATATGGCTCTTAGCCACTCTCACCAGCATCGCAGCAGGTTCTTGTTGCTCACGCCAGACCGATAATTCACCGCTGGTCAGGCATAGCGAACGGGTCGACGCAATACCTAAGGCATGCAAGGCTTCGCCGGCAAGATACTCGCGAATGCTGGAACGCAAAACGGCTCGCCCATCGCCCATCCGTGAGTAGGGTGTGGGGCCTGCACCCTTTAAATGCAGGTCAAAACGACCCTTAGTCGTGGCTATTTCGCCCAGCAGTAAGCCGCGGCCATCGCCCAGTTGGCTAACATAATGGCCAAATTGATGGCCAGCATACACCATGGCTAATGGCTGGCTGGAGGGTAATGCTTGCGCGCCACTAAAGGCGGCTAAAAAACTGTCGGCTTGCTGGCCAAATAAATCCAAATGCAAGTCTTTCGCTAAGCTAGCATTGCGAATCACCCAGTGCGGATTAGCTATCGCTGTGGCTTGGACAGCAGTAGAAAATTTATCGCCTAAGTTAGAGAAGTGGTTTTCTAGATTCGGAATCGGATGCGTCATTACCGGTTTATTTAATTCGGCTGAGTATCTGGTCTAAGGCAGAGGCTAAATCAATATCTTCATTTTCTGAGGCGGTTCTGGCGCGGTATTCCAGTACATTATTATCGATTCCCTTATCGCCAATCACAACGCGATGTGGTATCCCAATTAATTCCATGTCGGCAAATTTAACGCCGGGGCGCTCATTACGGTCATCCATAAGGACATCAATGTTATGACTCATTAATTGCTCGTAGAGTTGTTCGGTTAGCGCTTTAACACGGGCTGACTTTTGCATATTAATGGGTATCAGTACCAGTTGAAAAGGTGCAATAGCGGCTGGCCAGACAATACCACCCGCGTCGTGGTTTTGTTCAATGGTGGCGGCCATGACTCGTGAAACACCGATACCGTAACAGCCCATTTCTAATATTTGCGCCTTACCTTGCTCATTCAACACGGTGGCATTCAGTGTGGTACTGTATTTTTTGCCCAGTTGAAAAATATGGCCGACTTCGATGCCGCGTTTAATTAACAATGTCCCGTTACCATCAGGGCTTGGGTCGCCTTCAACCACACAGCGAATATCGGCGACTTGGCTTGCGGTTGCGTCACGGTTCCAACTAGCGCCATGGTAATGTTGACCATTTTGATTAGCACCGCATACAAAATAATTCATCGCCGCTGCAGAGTGATCAACGATAATAGGTAAATCCAGTTGCACAGGCCCAATAGAACCGGCTGCGCAGTTAATTTCAGTCTGAATCTCGTCATCGCTCGCCAGTGTTAATGGACTGGCCACTAGCGGTAGCTTTTCTGCTTTTAATTCATTTAATTGATGGTCGCCGCGAACAACTAAGGCCACTAAGGATTTAGGACTATTCTCATCGGCATGGACTAAGAGTGTTTTAATGATCTGCTTGGGCTCAATCTGTAGTTGTTCAGCAACCTCAGTAATCGTTTGACTCTTAGGTGTATCGATAAGCGTTAACACTTGGTCTTCAGTTGTGGCCTCAGCAATAGGCGCTATTGCCTCGGCTAATTCGACATTAGCGGCATAGTCACTTTTGTCACTGAAGGCAATGCTGTCTTCGCCTGACTCTGCCAGCACGTGAAATTCATGGCTGGCG
>CALCNB010000191.1 GCA_937897785.1 uncultured Cellvibrionales bacterium
TAACTTACTTTGATCGGCATAAACCCTTGTAACCCCCCACGCAGTTAGTGGGTGCATATTTTCTGCTTTTATTTGTGTTTCTCTTCCTTGAAAGCCCTTACATTATTTCAATCTAAAGTGAGAACTGGTCTGCAGAATTGATCGCTTAATGTTGAAGCGGTTATCTTATTGACTACACTTTATAGTAGACGGTAAACACGCTTTAATTTTCTAGGATTAAATTAAAATGTTATATATTTTAATGCCTTACCTTAAGCTAGTGAACGCATTCATTGCTTTTTTTGCTGGCACAAAGCAGCGCTTATTAATGGCTCTAAGCCATGGCTACCACCGCTACTGCTTAATAAACAAGCTATTTGTGATGCTTTTTGACTGTCCGCAATTCGGCCAAATTAAACGCTTAAACATCGCTTTCTTCAGCTCAGATTTTATGTTTTATAGGGTTAATGATGCGATCAAACTCTGTGTTGTTGACGGACAGCAGACGATGATTTATCACGAGGCATTTGCCCAAAGCAAGCCCGATGTTTTTGCTGAACTACAGATTCTAGCGCTTGATGCAGGCTGGGTTCTCTTAGAAG
Organism: uncultured Cellvibrionales bacterium; assembly: GCA_937897785.1. Taxonomy (GTDB): domain Bacteria; phylum Pseudomonadota; class Gammaproteobacteria; order Pseudomonadales; family UBA7434; genus UBA7434. Next base: position 582 of record CALCNB010000191.1, read on the forward strand.
ATCGACGAAAAGTCAGTATTAATGTTGATGTCGATCGACGTCAGCGTGTGGTCCTCGTATCGATTAAGTTATTGGCCTCGACTGTGTTCATGCACAACGCTTCGGTGGTTGCGAATGAATTATCAACTGCCACTCAAGTAAGAGGACAAGTGGTGTATGCTTCTAGTATTCATGGTGCTTCATCAATCGTGAATCGCTTAGGCCTGTTTAGCCATTATGGAATGAAGGCTCATGAAAAAGAGATTGCCAAATCCGATCACCAGCATTCCGATCATGCCTTATCGCTTCATAGCGATAAGTACAGTGAGCCCATCAGTGATTACGCTTCAGTTAAGTTCCAACAGGCGTTTAAATTGCTGTCAAAGAAGTGGATTAAAAGCGCAAAAGATCCCGTCTATTTTGCTGATGATATCCAGTCGATGGCCGCTTATATTGCTGCTCGCCCCGAAGCCTTTGAGCTACTAATGAGTCTGAAAAATCAGCCTTGGTCTATGCACTACAAGGCCGGTGATTTTCGTACTGAAGTTAAAGGCAGTCGGTTTACCGTTAATCGCGTAAAAGTTTATTTTGATAGTCGATCTGCCGCTGTATTTGCATCACATGCTGCTTGTGATGAGGATGCTAGGCAATGTATCGCGAGTCCCGTCGATGGTTTCTTGCATGAATTATTGCATGCGAAATTAGCCTTAACTGAAACCGAAGAGTTTATCCGTATGGGCGGAATGAACCCTAGCGCTTATCCGCATCGGCATGAGCGAGAAGTGATTTCGCTTGAGCGTAAAATTTATCAAGCGATGTCAGGGCACGATCAGCAGCCCAGACCTAGTCGACGTAGCCATGTCGGGCAACTGATAGCAGCAAGTTGCGTTACCTGTGCCGGCGTTTAGCGCTTATTGCTGCGCCTGATTGACGAGTTGCTCGGTCTTTAATAGCCATAACCGTTCTTGTTCTGGTGTTAATTGTCCTTCATGGTAGTGCTGAATGATGCCTCTATGATCAAGCAGGATTAAAATAGCCATGGTCTCTGGTAGTTGCCAAGTGCTTCTGCTTAATGCTTGTTTGTCATTCACCATAATTGCTCTTGGATGAAGCAATTTATTCTTTTTTATTTCTTTTTTGACAAAACCGCCCAGCATACCAGGAATATTATCGCTAACGATGATAGTGGCCGAATCGACGTGGGTATTATTTTCAAAGCGGGCGCTAAATTGATCGAGGTAGCGTTTATTCAAATCAGCGGCTTTTTGTGAAGCCGCTAAAACTTGCAATAGGGTGACGGTCCCCGTTAATTGCTCTGACGACCAAGGGACGAACTTTGCTTTCCTGTCGTTTAAGCTATCAGTTGAGTTGTCACCTAATACGATTTCTCCGTAACTTTTAATGGTTAAGGAGGGCAAGCTGGCTAGCAATTCAAGACTGTATGTATGACTGCAATAGCTGAGTATCAGTAGGGTAACCGCGGTAAAAAATCTATTTTTAAAGTCAAACTGCAACCGTTTATATCGCCGAGTGAGATCAAAGAGTCGTTTCATAATGGCTTCCTATCAGACCTGTTGCGTGACAAATATTATTGTACTTATAAGCTAATACGATTAATGGCATTGGCTAAGTCAAAGTCGCGTTGGCTAACTCCTTGGTATTCATGAGTGGTTAAGGTGATATCGACTTTGCTGTAAACATTAGACCACTCAGGATGGTGATTAGCGCGTTCTGCCAACACCGCCACTTGCTGCATAAATTGAAAGGCACGAGTAAAGTCAGCAAATGTAAATTGTCGGACTAAGCCGCTCTCTGTAAGTTGCCAATCACTTAATTGGGCTGCTTGTGCGTGGATTTCAGATTCAGTTAATCGTGCGTTGTTCATGTTGATTTTACTCGCTTTACTATGTCTGTTTAGGGTCTAGAGAGTTTCTTCAATATTACACCGGTTTCGCAATGCTCGGTATAGGGAAACTGGTCAAAAATAGCAAAATCTTTGATGCCGTGTGATGGTAATAAAGCTTTTAAGTTCTCCTTCAGTGTGAGTGGATTGCAAGAGATATAAATGATGGTTTCGAATTGTGCGACGAGCTGTACAGTCGCTTGATCGAGGCCCGCTCTAGGTGGGTCGACTAATACCGTAGAAAAGTCATAGTCTGTTAGCCATATGCCCTCTAAGCGCCGAAATTCACGTTCTTGATTTAGCGCGGCAGTCGTTTCTTGGGCACTAAGACGAATAAACTTGATATTGTCGACTTGGTTAAGTTCACAGTTCTTTTTTGCCATTTTGATGCTGGATTTAGCCATCTCGGTGGCAATGATCTGGCGAAAGTAACCGGCTAGTGGAATCGTAAAGTTACCGTTGCCACAGTAAAGCTCGAGCAGATCACGGTCTTGCCGTGATCCCAGAGTATTGCAGACCCAGCCAATCATTTGTTGATTAATAGCCGCATTAGGTTGCGTGAAACTGTTTTCTTGTTGCAAGTAATGAAAATCTTTACCGTTGATTTGTAAGCATTCATGCACATAATCGCGTGACACCACTACGCGCTGTTTGCGAGCGCGGCCGATAACATGAATATTGAATGATTGTTCGAGGATTAATGCCTCGCGGTACCATTCATCGTCGAGTTGACGGTGATAGATTAAGCTCACTAAGCATTCATCGCTGCTAGTGCTAAGAAACTCTAGCTGGAATAGTTTGTGGCTTAAGGTCGAAGATGCGTTAATCGCTTCAAGCAAAGGTTGCATTAAACTGGTGATTCGCGTCGAACCAATGGGGTAGTGATTGACTCGAACAGCTTGCTTTGGGTTGTTTTTCTCAAACATGGCATAGAAGCAATGCGGCACGGCAGTTTGTTTGTCATGCCAAATTCGAAATTCTGCTCGCATTCTAAAATGGATAGGCGGTGATTCAAAAATGGTGGCTTGCGGGGGATTCAGTTCAGCCAGCAGGTCAACAACCCAGTCCACTTTTTTAACCAGCTGCTGGGAGTACTCATCAGGGTCAAATTCAATTGAAGGTATGCTCATAAGTAAATGTTTTTATGTGAAAATTGTAAATTACCCTGTGACCAACTTAGAAAAACCACCAACATTGACAGGATTTCAACTATCATAATAGATATCCAAAAGATTTGCAGGCTAAGTTAGCTGAAATATTTTTTTACTGACAGTTTTACTGTATTAAGCAGTTGCTTGAATATTCAGATTGATGGAGTTGGCTAACGCTATAAGCTCACTATTTTAGGAAATCCTTAATGAAGAAAATTTTAGTCACAGGTGGGGCGGGGTATATCGGTAGCCACAGTTGCGTTGAATTATTAGTAGCTGGTTACGAAGTCGTTGTCGTTGATAATCTCAGCAACAGCGATACCTTAGCTTTAGAGCGAGTAGAGCAGATTACGGGTCGCACGGTCGAGTTCCGTCAAGCGGATATCCGTGATCAGGCTCAGCTTGATGAATTATTCAGTGGGCATGACTTTTCCGCTGTAATACATTTCGCAGGATTAAAGGCGGTTGGCGAGTCGGTTAAAGAGCCGTTAAAATATTACGATAATAATATTTATGGCACCCAAGTATTGTTAGCGGCCATGCAAAAGCACCAGGTATTTAACTTAGTGTTTAGTTCTTCGGCCACTGTATATGGCGACCCTGAGTCAGTACCTATTACTGAGCAGTTCCCGCTTTCTGCGGTTAACCCCTATGGCCGAAGTAAATTATTTATTGAAGATATGCTGCGTGATT
>CALCNB010000192.1 GCA_937897785.1 uncultured Cellvibrionales bacterium
TGCCGGGTTGTCTTGGTTAATTCTAATCCTGCCACTATAATGACTGACCCCGATATAGCAGATGCAACTTATATCGAGCCACTGTCTGTTGAATACCTTGAAGAGATTATAAAAATTGAAAAACCAGACGCAATTCTACCAACTGTTGGAGGGCAAACAGGATTAAATCTCGCAATGGAATTGCATAATAAAGGAATCCTTGCCACATATAATGTAGAATTGATTGGTGCACAAGTAGAGGCCATAGAAAAAGCTGAGGATAGAGAAAAGTTTAAAGAGGCAATGGAGTCTGTTGGTATTGATACTGCAAAAGGTGGATTTGTTAATTCTTGGGAAGAAGCAAATTCAATGCTTGATAAAATTAAATTCCCAATAATAATTAGGCCATCGTTCACCTTAGGAGGGACTGGTGGGTCAGTAGCATACAATCATGAGGAATTTCAAGATCTTATTGAAAAAGGTCTTCAAGCAAGCCCCATGTCCGAGGTCCTTGTTGAAGAGTCGTTGTTGGGATGGAAAGAATTTGAATTAGAGGTAGTTCGAGATAAGGCGGATAATGTGGTAGTTATATGTTCAATTGAGAATATAGACCCAATGGGTGTCCATACAGGCGACTCAATAACAGTTGCTCCAGCGATGACCTTATCGGATAAAGAAATTCAGAACATGAGGAATTGGTCTATCTTATGTTTAAGAACTATAGGTGTTGATACTGGTGGCTCTAATGTACAGTTTGCTGTTAATCCTGAAGATGGGAGATGTATAATTATTGAAATGAATCCAAGAGTTAGTCGCTCTTCGGCACTGGCTTCAAAAGCAACTGGTTTCCCTATTGCTAAAATTGCGGCTAAGTTGGCGATTGGCTATACCTTAGATGAATTGCAAAACGATATTACTGGCGGCGCAACACCGGCTTCGTTTGAACCGGCCATCGATTATGTGGTGACTAAGATCCCACGTTTCACTTTTGAAAAGTTCGCTGCTGCGGAACCGGTATTAAGTACGCAAATGAAGTCGGTCGGCGAAGTGATGGCAATCGGTCGCACCTTTCAAGAGTCAATGCAGAAGGCCTTAAGAGGTCTAGAAGTGGGTGTTGCTGGCTTTGATCCGATTGCTGATTTAACGCATGCCGATGTTCGTACAGACATTAGTGCGCAATTAACAACGCCCGGTCCTGATCGAGTCTGGTATGTCGCTGACGCTTTTCGTGCAGGTTTTAGCTTAGAAGAGGTTTACCAAGCATCGGCCATTGACCCTTGGTTCTTAGTGCAAATTGAAGATATCGTTAACACCGAAGCGCGAGTCGCCTGTCAGTCATTAGCGGATATTGATGCGAAAACCATGTTGGCCTTAAAGCGAAAAGGGTTTGCCGATCAACGACTGGCGAGCCTGCTGGCTTGTACTGAGGCGGATGTCCGTAACGCACGAATAGCATTGAATGTTAAACCCAGTTATAAGCGTGTCGATACCTGTGCGGCGGAATTTGCAAGCGCTACCGCTTATATGTACTCGACGTATGAGCCGTTTTGCGAAGCGGAGCCTTCCACTCGCGACAAGATAATGGTGTTAGGTGGTGGTCCAAATCGAATTGGTCAAGGTATTGAGTTTGATTATTGCTGTGTGCATGCCGCACTGGCAATGCGTGAAGACGGCTACGAAACGATTATGGTGAATTGTAATCCTGAAACTGTTTCGACCGATTACGACACTTCTGATCGACTCTATTTTGAGCCGGTGACTTTAGAAGATGTGTTAGCGATAGTTGATATTGAACAGCCTAAGGGTGTGATTGTGCAATTTGGTGGCCAGACGCCACTGAAACTTGCCCGTGCTTTAGAGGCCGCAGGTGTTCCGATTATGGGTACTTCACCCGATGCGATCGATAAGGCAGAAGACCGCGAACGTTTTCAACAGATGATCGAGAAGCTTGATTTATTGCAGCCACCTAACCGAACAGTTCGCTCGGCTGAGGCAGCGATTGATGCCGCTAATGAAATTGGTTATCCCTTGGTGGTGAGACCGTCTTATGTATTGGGCGGTAGAGCTATGGAGATCGTTTATAGCCAAGATGAATTGATGCGCTATATGAATGAAGCGGTACAGGTTTCGAATGAAAGTCCTGTATTGCTTGATCACTTTCTTAATGCAGCGATAGAGGTTGATCTCGATGCTGTCAGTGATGGCGATGTGGTGGTGATTGGTGCTGTGATGCAGCACATTGAGCAGGCGGGGGTGCATTCTGGTGATTCTGCTTGCGCATTGCCGCCGTACAGTTTGTCTGAGCAACATCAAGCCGAGATGCGTACTATGGTGAAGGCCATGGCTAAAGAGCTCAATGTCATTGGTTTGATGAATGTGCAGCTTGCCATTCAAGACGATAAAATATATGTGATCGAGGTGAATCCTCGCGCTTCTCGAACCGTGCCATTTGTCTCGAAATGCATTGGTATTTCTTTGGCGAAGGTCGCTGCTCGCTGTATGGCAGGCACCAGTTTAGCCGTACAAGACTTTAGTTGTGAACGTATTCCTAGCTTTTCAAGTGTCAAAGAAGCGGTATTTCCGTTTGCTAAATTCCAAGGTGTCGATCCGATTTTAGGGCCAGAAATGAAATCTACGGGCGAAGTCATGGGCTCAGGATTAACCTTTGGTGAGGCGTTTGCTAAGGCGCAGTTAGGGGCGGGTGAGATCTTGCCGAAAGGCGGTACAGCCTTTTTAAGTGTGCGAGATGTCGATAAGGTAGGCTTGTTGCAAGTGGCCAATGATTTACTTGGACTGGGCTTTACGCTGTTGGCTACTAAGGGTACTCAGCAGGCGCTGGCGGACGGCGGTATTTCCGCTGAACTGATTAATAAAGTACAAGAAGGGCGCCCGCATGTTGTCGATGCGATTAAAAATGGCGACATAGATTTGATTATTAATACCACTGAAGGCCGCAAAGCGATCGCGGACTCAGCCACGATTCGTCGCTCAGCACTGCAAAAAAAGGTCTATTACACCACGACCTTAGCCGGGGCAAGCGCACTTTGTATGGCGTTAAACATTGACGGCGAGATTGCAGTGAATCGCTTACAAGATTTGCATCAAGCCTAAACCTTACCTACTATAAGCGTATTCTGATCATTCTATCATTGGCGAGAGCGCTATTATGAATCGAGTTCCTATGACGGTCGCCGGTGAGGCGGCACTAAAAGCTGAGCTAGATCAACTCAAACGGATTCAGCGACCGGCTATCGTTAAGGCGATTGCTGAGGCACGCGAGCACGGCGATCTAAAAGAGAATGCTGAATACCATGCGGCGCGTGAGCAGCAGGGTTTTTGTGAAGGGCGAATTCAAGAAATTGAAGGTAAATTGGCTGAATCCGTGGTGATTGATATCACTTCAATTCCCGTCTCAGATAAAGTCATTTTCGGTGCAACCGTGACCATCATTAACGTAGAAACGGACGAAGCGGTTAGTTACCAGATCGTTGGAGAAGATGAGGCCGATGTTAAACAGGCAAAAATTTCTGTTACCTCGCCGATCGCCCGCGCTTTGGTGGGTAAAGAAGTGGGTGAGACGGTGGTGGTTAAGACCCCAAGCGGTGCCGTAGAATACGAGATTGATACGGTCGAACATCTCGCCTAGCTCTTTTTTACTCCGCTTCAAAAAACTCACTTAATGGTGCTAACCCAGTGTTTTTGCCGGTTTTTTTTTACCGTTCAAAATGATTGTGGAAATTTTAATTGCCATACCTCTAAGATTTGTATCAAACTGTATCAATCGTAACTTTTGATACTCGCGGTTACGGCTCTAAGCGTGCTTACGCTTGAAGCCATACGCTATAGTGTTACAGAATACGCCCTAATAAACCTAATGAATTGAGGGCCAAAATGCCTAAGCAACTTGACAGTACAGGACGTCTTATCTTATTGAAAAACATACCACAATGCTTTTTAGTGGGACT
>CALCNB010000193.1 GCA_937897785.1 uncultured Cellvibrionales bacterium
TTTATAAAAGCCTATATGCAATGTCTTGAGCACTTTGCAACGCATGGCTCAGGCATTCGCCGCGGCGGCTCAGCAGCCCTTGATTTAGCCTATGTTGCCGCCGGAAGAATGGATGCCTTTTGGGAGCATGGCCTTCGACCATGGGACGTTGCCGCTGGGCTATTATTAATTCAAGAGGCAGGCGGCTTAATTGCCGACTTTAAAGGCGGCAATAGCTGCATAACCACAGGCAATATTGTCTGCGGCAACCCGAAATTATTCAAAGAATTGCTCAAGGTTGTTAACACCAATCTTGGTCATGTGTAAGAAAACTCAAACAACCAAAAGATCTATTATTGGAGAAAGGTAGCATTATGAAAACAATCAAGAAAACTGCCGAGTACACCATTTACCAAAAACGTAATAATCGTTATGCAGTAAAAGGTGCAAATGCAAACTGGCTTAATGGGGAAGAAAAAGTTGCCATACTATTAGCTGAAAATTTAATTAAACTGACTCAGCCAGCAACGCCCGAGGTCGAAGCAGAAGCTCCTGCTGATACAGCGGAAGAAACAGTTGAAGAAACGACTGAAGAAGCGAGCGCCGAAGGAGAACCAAGCGCTGATTCAAATGATGAAGCAGAGCCCACTGAAGAGTCTGATTCAGATCAAGCATCTTAATTCTCGATTAAGATGCCAGCATGAGCAAAAAGGGTCGTTAGTCAGCAGCTAACGGCCCTTTTTATTAGCTGATAACCAGTATGCTGACTGTTTAGCACTGATATTGATTAGCGGCTAGATAAAACCTACACTGCCCCTTCGATCTTTGATATGGAGCAATATAATGACAGACGCAAAAGCCCTTCAACAATTACTCGATAAGCAAGCAATTTATGAGTTAGTGAACATCTATTGTCAGGCCTCAGATCGACACGATCATGAAAAGTTACGCGGCCTTTATCATCCCGACGCCATTGATGATCATGGCGGTTTTTTTAACGGCTTAGCCTCGGAGTTTATTGATCAACTACCGGCTATTCAAGCACCGATGAAAATTCTTCATCACAACCTGACAACAATCAATATTGTGTTAGACGAAAGCAAGGATGAGTGCCACTATGCCGAAGGTGAAATTTACGTACTGGCCTATCACCAAGTTGAGACTGAGAAGGGTCTCATCGATTTACTAATTGGCGGTCGTTACCTTGATAAATATGAAAAACGCAACGGCGAATGGAAATTCAGCTATAAAGCGGTACTGGCCGATTGGGCTAAGATCGATAACCCTTCGCAAATCTGCCTTGATCACCCACTACTTTCAGGATCCTACATCGGCAAGCCCGGCAAAGATGATCCAGCCTACTCACTGTTTTCATTGATTCAATTTGGTCAGCAACACTAAGTGAGTAAGGGCATGCAAACAGCAGCCACTATTTTGCAATCCACCTTTGGCTTTCAAGCATTTCGAGGTCAACAAGCAGTAATTATTCAAACCATTGTTGATGGGCATGACAGCCTTGTGGTCATGCCCACTGGCGGCGGTAAATCACTGTGCTACCAAATTCCTGCCCTACTTCGCGAAGGCTGCGGCATTGTTATTTCACCGTTAATTGCATTGATGCAAGATCAAGTCTCTGCATTGAATGAGATGGGCGTGAGGGTGGCTTTTTTAAACTCTACCCAAAGCCAAGCCGAGAGTGAAACAGTGATTAATGACGTGCTTAGCGGTCAACTTGACCTGCTCTATATCGCCCCTGAACGTATTAACCAACGAACCACTATTAACTGGCTACAGCGCTGTCAAATAGCCTTAATTGCTATTGATGAAGCCCATTGTGTGTCCCAATGGGGACATGATTTTCGCCAAGACTACCTGTCATTGAACCAACTCAAAAACGACTTTCCATCGGTACCACGTATTGCACTCACTGCCACAGCCACCCGGACCTCACAAGCCGAGATCATTAAAAACCTTGATCTATCAAACCCAAAGCAGTTTGTGAGCAGTTTCGATCGGCCAAACATCCATTACACGGTTGTCCCAAAGACCGATGCCAAAAAACAGTTACTGCAGTTCTTAACTGGGCATCGCGATGAAGCAGGGATTATCTATTGCCTGTCTCGAAAAAAAGTGGAGTCTACCGCCGCATGGTTAAACACCCGAGGATTAACGGCATTACCCTATCATGCAGGCTTAGATGCCCAAACTCGCGCAGAAAATCAAGCCCGCTTTTTGCGTGAAGACGCCATAGTAATGGTCGCAACAATTGCCTTTGGCATGGGCATTGATAAGCCTGACGTGCGATTTGTAGCCCATATGAACCTACCAAAGAGCATAGAAGCCTACTACCAAGAAACAGGCCGCGCAGGCCGAGATGGAAAACCGGCAGAGGCCTTTATGACTTATGGACTCGATGACGTTGTTCAACTGGCACAATTCATTGACAACTCACCTGCAAACGACAGCTTTAAACGCCACGAAAAAATTAAATTAGACGCATTGCTCGGCTGGTGTGAAATCACTTCTTGCCGTCGAACACCCCTACTCAATTATTTTGGCGAACAAAAACTAGACCAACCCGAAAACAAACAGCAGCTGTCAAAATGTCTATATTGTGATAACTGTGATAATCCACCCAATACCTGGGATGCGACCGAAGCCGCACAAAAATTACTGTCTTGTGTTTACCGGCTAAATCAACGCTTTGGCCTCGCTCATACCATTGATGTATTGCGCGCCAAACAAACTGAAAAGGTAAGTCAATTTAATCACCAACAATTGAGCACCTACGGCATAGGCGTTGAACTTTCACAAAATCAATGGCGCTCTGTCGCACGGCAACTGATTGTCAAAGGCTTACTAACAGTGAATAGTCAGCAATTTAATGCTCTCACATTAACCGCCCAATCTCGTCAATTACTGCAAGGGAAAATAGCGTTAAATCTTCGCCAAGAGCTCAAACAAGCGCCGCAGAAAAAGAATAAAAGCGAATTTAAAAATGGAGTATCAAAACAAGATGCTGAATTATGGCATGCATTAAGAGACTGCCGAAAAGCACTAGCAGACGAGTACGGGATTCCCTCTTATAGGATTTTTCATGACGCCACATTAATGGAAATGATGGAAACAAAACCCCAAACCATGATGCAATTGCTAAGGATTAACGGAGTCGGCGAGGCAAAACTCAAAAATTACGGGCAGGCTTTTCTTGAAGTCATCAACAGGATTGATTAAAGGTATTTGCTCTTGCTTTAAAGTCGTCGACGGTCTTTTTCAGCGCCAACATAAGGTCCATTTTTAACTTCTAATACTTGTGTACCATTTTCAAGAATTTCATAGCCATGACCACCCCGTAAAAGTATCACGATATCGCCCGACACTGCATCCCACTGGTCAACCAATTCGGACTGTGAATTATAAATTTTCACTCGCACTCTCCCCTGCCGAATATAAAGCACTTCTTGCGTCCACGGCACCGTTCGCTCTACTCGATTGTGCTGATGGGCTAATAACTGCTTACCCTCTTCATAACACCAGCTACCGACCTGTACATAATCTTCATCGGGCGAAAAAAAATTCAAGCCATCACGCCAGGCTTCACTCGCCGGGATATAGCGAGCCAAAACCGAATCACCTTCTTTGACCTCTTTGATTGTCACATCATTTTCCTTTTCCGGCTTGAATTAAACAGTATTTTTATGTTCTAGATACCAAGCAATAGTATCACGTACGCCCTGCTCAAAGTCTATTTCAGGCTGCCAGCCAAAATGTGATCGGCCACGCGCACCATCAACCGTTTTATAAGGCGCGCCATCAAGCTTAGTTAAATCTAATTTAATCTCACCTTCATATCCCACAATATCACTAATCAGCTTGGCCATTTCAATGACCGAAATACCTTTAGCAATGCCAATATTTATTGGCTCTAGTGAAGGTGCTACTGACATTGCTCTTATCATGGCTTG
>CALCNB010000194.1 GCA_937897785.1 uncultured Cellvibrionales bacterium
CAAATTCACTGGTCGCGACAGTGAGCCACGATGGTTCTCGTGAGGGGGAATTTGCTGCAGTAATCAATGATGCAGAGGGCCGGGCAATGCTGCCCTCAGTCGTTCATTATGCCAGCGACGGGGCTAATTTTGTCGGTCATCAGGCGCTCGCTTTAGCGGCTGAAGATCCGTATAACACTTTGGCTTCTTTTAAACGGCTAATGGGTCGAAGTATTGACGATATTGACGATCTACAACAGTTTAATGTGGTTGAACATAACGCCGCGACAGAGCCAGTCGATGCGGCAGCGATTATTCGTTTAGCTACTGCAGCAGGGCATATAACTCCTCTAGAGGCGTCGGCTGAAATACTCTCATCATTACTTGCGACAGCGCAGGCCCGTCTTGGCGGCTCGATAGAAGGCGCGGTGATTACTGTGCCGGCTTATTTTGATGATGCCCAGCGTCAAGCAACAAAAGATGCCGCTCACTTAGCGGGAGTCAACTTGTTGCGACTCATTAATGAGCCTACCGCCGCTGCGGTCGCTTATGGTTTGGATAAGGCCGATGACCGTACGGTGGTGATTTATGATCTGGGCGGTGGCACTTTTGACGTGTCAATCTTACAGTTAAGTGATGGTGTTTTTGAGGTAATGGCTACAGCCGGCAACTCGTCTTTAGGGGGCGATGATTTTGATCTGGCAATCCTCAAGTGGGCACTGGCTGAGATTCAGTGTCTGGCTGATGATTTATCACCGGCTGAATACCGTGGTTTACTGGCTCATGCTAGGCAGCTTAAGGAGCAGTTAACAGACTGCGAAGTTGAGACTATTGATTTTTTCTGCGCGAATAAAAATTATCAACTTGAGCTAAGTCGCGATCAGTTTAATGATATAATTATGCCGCTGGTTAATAATACCGTCGATGTCTGTCGATCTAGTCTTCATGATGCAAACCTAACGCCCTCAGATATTGCCGATGTTGTATTGGTCGGTGGCTCGACACGCGTGCCTTTAGTTCAGCAACGTGTAGAAGCGCTTTTTCAGCAGCCACCAAAAATTGATGTTGACCCCGATCAGGTTGTCGCATTGGGTGCAGCTATTCAAGCTGATGCTTTAATTGGTAATAGCAGTAATGCAGATTTACTGCTGTTGGATGTGACGCCGCTGTCCTTAGGTATTGAAACCATGGGTGGCCTAGTTGAAAAAATCATTCACCGTAATACCTCTATTCCCTCCAGTCGAGCACAAGAATTTACTACCTATAAAGACGGTCAGACAGCTCTGGCTTTGCATGTTTTGCAGGGCGAGCGAGATCTTGTGGCAGATTGTCGTTCATTGGCTCGGTTTGAGCTCAGGGGAATACCGCCAATGGTTGCGGGTGCTGCACGCATAGAGGTGACCTTTAAGGTGGATGCTGATGGACTACTTGAAGTATCCGCCCAAGAGATGACTACTGGTGCAGAGGCAAATATTCAGGTCAAACCTTCCTATGGTTTAGCTGAGAATGAAATTGCTGATATGTTAAAGGCCTCTTATAGTCACGCCCAGCAAGACCGGGATGCTCGGATGTTAGCTGAGCAAAAAGTAGAGGCCATCGGTTTGGTAGAGGCCGTTAAAGCGGCGTTGTTGCTTGATGCTGATTTGCTTGATAAACAGCAGTTAGCCAAGATTAATAACGGTATTGATACCTTGTTATCAGATATTGACACTGACGATACGGCTATTATCACACAATCAGTGGCGAGCTTAGGTCGAGAAACCGAAGCGTTTGCCGCCTTAAGGATGGATCAAAGTGTTCGCAATGCCCTGCAAGGTAAAAATCTTGATGATGTTGTAGAATAATGAAGTCGAACAGCGGTCTATGTATCTTATATTATGCATCAGTTGGCCGAGTCTTGATTCGGCGAATATCTTATTGAATGGAGTATTTGGCTTATGCCAAAAATAGTCGTTTTACCGCATGAAGAAATTGCTCCTGAAGGGGCAGTACTTGACGCCAGTGAAGGTGAGAGTGTTTGTGATGCTTTATTACGCCATTCAATTGATATTGACCATGCTTGCGAGAAATCCTGCGCCTGCACTACCTGCCATGTTATTGTTCGCGAAGGGTATGACTCTTTAGCCGAGGCAGATGAGCTAGAAGAGGATTATCTTGATAAAGCGTGGGGTTTAGAGCCCGAGAGTCGATTAAGTTGCCAGGCCTTGGTAGCGGATGAAGATCTAGTGATAGAGATTCCTAAGTACACTATTAATCACGCGCGAGAATAATCGCAAAAGTCTAAGAGGGTATGACCATGCGTTGGACGGATATTAACGATATTGCCATCGAGTTATTTGAAGCTCATCCTGATATTGACCCTCAGCAAGTCAATTTTGTTGATTTGCGTAATTGGATTCTAGCTTTGGCTGACTTTGATGATGATCCGAATCGATGCGGTGAAAAGCTACTTGAGGGTATTCAGCAAGCATGGATTGAAGAAGCGAATGAATAATCGAATACTTCAATCAATCGCTAATCTGTTGGTAAGACAAACAGCGGAAAAAATAGCACAAACCACTAGCAACTATTATTTGAAGTCTTTAGCCTGTGCGTAAGTTGTTGGGTTACAGTTTGTTGGTGATCTCTTGTCTTGCTTGGGCTATTATCCCCGTGATTCCTTTTTTAAGCTTGAGCGTGGCGCAAAAAGCGAGCTGGGCAACCGCGGTGTTTGTGTTTGCTGAAGTGACTTGGTGGCTAGCGATGCCTCTTTTGGGTAAAGAAATTATTGATTATTCAAAAGCTGCGTGGCAACGATGCAAGGCTTTTTTTTCGCGTAATGGCGAC
>CALCNB010000195.1 GCA_937897785.1 uncultured Cellvibrionales bacterium
AAATTCATAGCAATACTCCAAAGGGTATATTATTTAACTTGGAGTACCATCAAAAATTATTTCAAAGTTGGGAGAGTGTGAAATGCATCTAGGCTTTAGTTCGATGAATAATGTCAGCGATCCGGCACCCGTTGAATTGGCGGTTACGTTAGAGCAAGCTGGTTTTGAATCTTTATGGTATGGCGAGCATAGTCATATTCCTTGTGCACAAAAAACCCCTTATCCACCTGGAGGTGAGATGCCCGAACCCTATAAGCGCATGATGGATCCTTATTTGTCATTAATGGCCGCTGCATCGGTTACCACTACTTTAAAATTAGGTACCGGCATTGCTCTACTGTTAGAACGAGAATTATTTTCTCAGGCTAAGACTATTGCAACCTTGGACCGCTTAACTAATGGTCGCGTATTAATTGGCACTGGTGTTGGTTGGAATGAAGAAGAGTTTACTAACGCCACTCAAATGCCATGGAAGCGTCGTTACTTAGGTTTAAAAGAAACCGTATTAGCCCAGCGTGAATTATTTTCTAAAGCTGAGCCTGAGTATCACGGCGAGTTAATTGATTTTGATTCTGTATGGTTTGAACCTAAGCCGCTTCAAATGAATGGTCCGCCGATTATTTTAGGCGTTATGGGGCCGTTGGGGGTTAGGCATGCAGCCCAGTGGGCCGATGGATGGATGCCCGTCGATGTGGCAATGCCAGATATCGAGCAGGGCATCAAAGCTTTTCGTCAACAAGTGAGTGATTTTGGTCGTGATCCAGATGCGGTTGAGATCACTATGGTCGCAATGGGCGAGATCACTACGGATTTATTAAAACGTTATCAAGATATGGGTATCGCAAGAGTTAATATTGGCGTTGGTATGGAAAATTGGGACAAACCAGAAATAGTGATGCCGATGATAGAAGAGTTTTCAAAATTGATTCCATCACTTTAGGTTACGATAAAAAATAATTCATTCACTATGGTTACAATTTATCACTCGCCATTATCCCGTTCAGTCCGTGTCCTTTGGCTGGCGGAAGAAATCGGTCTTGCTTATCGGCTTGAAACGGTTGAAATGTTTTCGGCTCAGATGCAGCGGCCTGAATTTTTAGCGGTTCATCCGCAAGGCAAAGTGCCTGCAATTGATGACGATGGTTTTATTTTATGGGAAACCTCGGCGATCTTTGATTATTTAATTACCAAGTACAGTGACGGCAGTTTGATTCCTCCCCGCGATACTGCATCGGGCGCAAAAACGGTTCAATGGATGACCTTTGCCGAAGGGGCGCTGGCTGTAACCATGGGTGAAATAGCTGCTCATAGCACTTATTTGCCGGATTCGCGCCGAATTCCCGCCCTTGTCGATCGTGGCCATGAACTGGCTCCGCAGTTAATTGCTATCGTAGAAAAAGCATTGGCTGATCAGTCGTATATTTTAGGTGAGATGTTTACGGCGGCTGATATTATGTTAGCTTTTGCTTTAAATATTGCGCGGTATTTAGATTTTGTCAATGAATCGACACCAAATTGCCTAACTTATTGCCAACGTTTGGAGCAGCGGCCAGCCTATCTGCGTGCTTGTGAGCAGTGAGTGTCCTTAAATCCTAGGTTGAATTCTCCTTGTCTTCGACTCGCGGCTATTCAAAGCTATTAAAGTTACAGCGATAGTGGGATAATCATTCACAGTATTTACAAATTGCTAACACATCCACGCCTATCGACCGCGAGACAATGCCTAAAAAAACAGACGCCAGTAAGCCACAATCGATACTTGTAGATACTTTATTTTCACACCCCATGGGCGCTGTTGAAGGGTTTACATTTGACAGTTCTGTCGCGGCTGTGTTTCCAGATATGATTCAACGCTCAGTGCCAGGCTATAGCACTGTCGTTGCTATTAGTGGTGTATTAGCCCAGCGGTTTTCTCAACCGGCTACACGTCTCTATGATTTAGGCTGTTCACTAGGCGCGACCAGTTTTTCAATGGCGCAATCAGCGGCGACTGACTGTGAATTAATTGCAGTTGATAATTCTACTGCCATGCTTGATCAGTTATCGACGACCCTCAGTCAGCAGACACTGCCAACAGCGATCACCTTAGTTAATGATGATATTAATGCAGTCACTATTGATAATGCCTCAGTGGTTGCCTTAAATTACACCTTACAATTCATTGCTGTTGAGCAGCGAGCGTCATTGCTTAGCAAGATTCAGCAGGGGATGGTGTCAGGCGGGGTATTACTGCTATCCGAAAAGATTCAATTTAATGATGCTTCAGTCAATGACTTGTTTGTCGATTTACATCATGATTTTAAGCGAGCCAATGGTTACAGCGAATTAGAGATTAGTCAAAAGCGTGAAGCCATAGAAAATATTTTAGTGCCAGAATCCTTGTCGATGCATCGTCAACGTTTAATTGATTGCGGTTTCAGTCGAGTAGAAGTTTGGTTTCAGTGTTTTAACTTTGCATCATTGGTGGCTTTTAAGTGAAGCTGCTCGATTACTCACTGCTAAAAAATTTACTTAATCAACATGAGATGCCTCGTTTGGCAGCGGAAATTGATGCTATCGTCAGCAGTGGTTTGGATGTTGAGCGATATGGTGATATACCCCGTTGGCAGCAGGCGGTTGCAACATTACCTGATCTCAAAATTAATAGTGTTGATTTAGCCAGTGATAGGGTAAGCGTTAGTGTCGACCTGAATGACGATAGCATTATCGTCCAGCAGAGTGCTTTACGCTCAACCTTAATGGCGTTGCACCCTTGGCGTAAAGGCCCTTTTTCGCTGGCCGGTGTGGTTATCGATACCGAGTGGCGCTCTGATTTTAAATGGCAACGCTTGATAAAAAAAATTGCTCCCTTGGCGGGCAAGCGAGTGCTCGATGTCGGTTGTGGCAGTGGTTATCATTGCTGGCGGATGGCGGGTGAAGGGGCTGATTTAGTGATCGGTATTGATCCTACTCCTTTATTTGTCATGCAGTATTGGGCTTTACAAAAATACCTACAACAGCCCAACGTTTGGGTGCTACCCACCCGAATGGAATCGTTGCCGGCTAAATTGGGTAGCTTTGACAGTGTCTTTTCAATGGGGGTGTTGTACCATCGTCGCTCGCCGTTCGATCATTTACAAGAGCTTCGCGATGCCTTAGTTGATGGCGGCCAGCTAATTTTAGAAACCTTAGTGATCGATGGATCAGAAGGTCAGGTGCTGGTACCTGAGGGTCGATACAGTAAAATGGGCAATGTTTGGTTTATTCCCAGTGTTGCAACCCTGTGCCAGTGGTTAAGGAAAATGAAATTCTCTGATATCCAGGTGGTCGATGTTTCTACGACTACGGCAGAAGAACAGCGACGAACGGAATGGATGACTTTTCACTCGCTGACAGATTTTCTTGACCCAGATGATATGACGAAAACGGCAGAAGGTTACCCTGCGCCGCAAAGAGCGATAGTTGTTGCCACTGTATAATGCTTGCGCGGCGTTTAGAATCAACCTAATCAGATTATAATAATGAATTATTGGAGAGTGTTATGAGTCGATTAGCAGGGAAAACCGCGATAGTCACTGGCGGCGCAAATGGGATGGGCGAGGCAACAGTACGCTTATTTGTTGAGCATGGGGCTAAGGTAGTGATTGGCGATCTTCAAGACGAGGCCGGTCAAGCACTGGCTGATGAGCTGGGTGATGCCGCGGTTTTTGTCCATATGGACGTGAGCCAAGAGGCTGATTGGGCCAATGCCGTCGCGGCCGCTCAATCACTCGGGACTTATAATGTATTAGTCAATAATGCGGCTGTTTTGCTGTTTAAGTCAATCACTGATACTACGCCCGAAGATTATTTAAATGTTATTCGGGTTAATCAGCTAGGTACTTTTTTAGGTATTCGCACGGCCATTGAGCCGATGAAGGCGGCCGGTTGTGGCTCAATTATTAATGTATCTTCGATTGATGGCTTGCATTCCGCCACTGGCTTATCTGCGTATTCCTCATCTAAGTGGGCGGTGCGTGGCCTGACTAAAAATGCTGCGATTGAATTGGGCCAATACGGTATTCGGGTCAATAGCCTGCATCCTGGTGGTGTCTATACCAGCATGGGTGGCGCTGACCATTTAACGGTTGAGCAGATGAATAAATCCGTTTATGCGGATTTTCCTATACCGCGCGTAGGCCAACCCATTGAAGTCGCTTATGTCAGTTTATTTTTAGCGTCTGATGAGGCAACTTACAGCACGGGTTCAGAGTTTGTCGCCGATGGTGGTTGGTTTACTGGTATGCGTAGACCGGGTTCACCTTGCTCTTAATTGGCTTTCAGTGTTGATAGAAAATTTAGCAGGGCGTCGTTAAACGCGACTGCCTGTTCCTGCTGAACAAAGTGTCCCGCTTGCTCGATAATACAATTAACCCTAAGATCGGGCACCCGTTGTTGCATAATCTCGAGTGCATTATTACTCATCAGTTTTAGTACTGGATCTTCACTGCCGCTGATAAAGGCTGCGGGTACAGAGATATCGTTATCTAGATAATCTTGTTCTAACTGCCAGTTTATATCGGCAACCCGATATGAACTGAGACCGCCAGTAAAAGCCTGTTGCTTGCCAGCACGTTCATATTCTTTAACGTAGACATCCATATCATGCTCGCTTAGCCATGACCAGGGTAGGGGATAATCAGGCTCAGCCAATACATCAAGATAGCCAGTCCCCTCGCTAGGGTACTGAGTCCAATTGAGTAAATTGCCTTCGGCACTTAGGGCCCAAAACAAACGGGTTAAAAATAATCGGCTATCTTGGCTGAGTTCGCGATCAGCAGGGCCCAGCGCTTGAAAATAATGCATATGAAAAAAATGCTCGGCGGCAATGCCGGCATACATTTCACTGGGTTTAATGGTATTGTCGCCCAAGGCATAGCCAAATGGTACGCTGACACCCACCACTCCAGCAACAAGCTCGGGCTTTCTACTGGCTAAGCTCCAAACCAGATTGGCGCCAAAATCATGACCAACAAAAACCGCTTTTGATACTCCTAATTGATCTAACACGCACTCTAAATCGGCAATTTGATTGTCAACATGATAGTCAGAAAAGTGTTCAGGTCGATCGCTTCTGCCATAGCCGCGCATGTCTAAGGCTAGGGCGCGAAAGCCTTGATCGGCTACCGCCTGCATTTGCTGCCGCCAGCTGTATGCTAGGCCTGGAAAGCCGTGACAAAATACTACCAGTGGGCCATGACCTTGGCTTAGGCCATGCAGTTGAATGCCATGCCCGTTGATGTAGATTGACGTTAGTTCGCTCATAACTTCTGCTCAATAAAACCAGTGATATGTTTTGCGGCTTGGTATCCAAAAGTCATGGCAGGGCCGAGAGTGGCCCCTGGGCCTGGATAGGTTGGTAAGACGGCTGCACTGCAATTACCGGTGGCATAGAGGCCTTCAATAACTTGATGGTGTTGATCCAGCACCTGTGCGTTAGTATTGGTTAACAGGCCGCCGTGGGTGCCGAAATCGCCGGCATCTGTTCGCATGGCATAAAAAGGGGCTTTATCTAATGGTGCAAGGCAAGGGTTAGGGGTGACTTCTGGGTCACCGTAGTAGCGATCATAGGCGGCATCGCCGCGTTGGAAATCAAGATCTTTGCCAGTGACAGCGAACCGGTTAAATTGCTCGACGGTATGGATTAAATTACTGACGTTGATATTGGCTTTTTCTGCGAGTTTTTCAATGCTATTGGCTTTGGTGATTAAGCCGCTATTAAAATAGGCCTTAGGCAATAGCCAGTCGGGACCAGTCAATGGAAACGCTGAATATTTATTTTTAAATTTTGTGTCGAATATCATATAAGAAGGCACGCAATTATTGTTATCGTTGTGTTGGTCGAAAAGCCCCATACTCCATGACATATAATTTTGCGATTCATTGCCGTAACGCTTACCGGTTTGATTGACAACAAAAGTGCCGGGCATTGATTTAGTGACGATGCTTAAAAATGGGTATTCTCGGCCTGGCACGGTGACGGTGCTGCACCACCATGCGCCGTCCATTTGAGCGGTTTGAGCACCAATGGTTTGACCGGCGACAATAGCATCACCGGTATTCGTTTTTATGCCGGCACTCCATGCTTTATTGGTGGGGGCGGGCAGGTACTGCTCTCGCATTGTTTGGTTTTGTTCAAAGCCACCCGCGGCTAGCATGACTGCCTGCCTGGCTTTTATACGGATGATTTCCCCATCGCGTTTAACAATAACACCGATCACTTTTTCTTTTCCGTCAATTTTTTCGGTGATCAATTCTTGTAGCGCTGTCTCTCGCCAAATGGGGACTTGTTGCGCTTGTAGTGACAGGTATAGTCGGGAGATACCTGCCATGCCGCAGGTTAACCGTCGGGTAATGCGATGTTTTAATCGCCAAGGGAAGTCGGTGTAATATTTGAAGATTAATTTCGCTAGGGCTTTAAATCGTCCTTTTAGGCCGCCTGTGATAACTTGTCCTTCGACCTGGGTCAACATAAAGCGCTTATAAACAATCAGTGCGCTTTCTTGAATATGGTTAAAGTCACTACCTAGTTCAGAGCCTAGTATGGGTTCAGGCTCCAGCGAACGATGACCGTTTCGAGCGCCCGGTAAATTACTATAATAGTCGGGGTAATGCTCGAGTGAGAGGTAGCGAACCAGTGAGTGATTGTGCAAAAAATCTAACATCTTTGGCCCGTTTTCTAAATAGGCATCAACCATATCCTCACGAAAAACATTCGATGGAATGGTTGCCTTAAGGTAGGTTTTGGCTTGCTCGAGACTGTCGTCAACATTCAGTGCTTTTGAATAACGACTGCAAGGGATCCATATACCGCCACCGGACATGGCGCTAGTGCCGCCAATTTGTTTCGCTTTTTCTATCACCAGAACTGAATCAGCGCCCATTATTTTTGAGCACAGTGCGGTTGTCAGGCCGCCGTTGCCTGAACCTACAACGAGTACGTCAACTTCGTGATCAAAACAGTTATTATTCATGCTCGAATGCTTCAGTTGGTTTATCTGCATAAAGCATAATAGAGAAATATTCGATTAAGGGTACTTACTAGCTCTTAATGAAGTAGAAAATTGTAGTTTTATTTGGATGCAGGAGGAAGCATAAAGCGAGTGCTGCAGGGATTCTCAGTGAGCCATTGTTGGCTAGGAATGCCAGCCAGATTACTAAGAGTGATACTGCGGCTGAGTGAGCTAGATAAAGCGGTTGCCGCGAGGCGGCGATAAAAGGGCAGTTCATCAATAAAAAAAGGTAGCAGTTGCTCCAAGCTCTCGCCATTTTGATTGGCCGATTGAAATCGTTCGGCAAATTCTTGTAAAGCATTCAGTACGCTGGTTTGTTGCGTTAATTGTGGGCTGGGTGTTATTGTCCATGTCATATCGAACTGTAGTTGGCAACAACCAACAAACTCGCCGAGTGAAAGTGTTCTTAGCTTTTCTGGTTCGATTAAGCTTAGCCGCCAAGGCGATCCTGAAGAGTTGTGATGCCAATAGAGGTAGTAGTCCTGTTGGGGCACGG
>CALCNB010000196.1 GCA_937897785.1 uncultured Cellvibrionales bacterium
AATACATCTCAACCCACCAGAGCTTGGTGCGCTTCAGGTACGAATCGATCAGCGCCAAGACAGTACAGTGGTATCTATTGTCAGTCAGAACGCTACAACTAGGGAGCTATTAGAATCGAATGCCTCCCGCTTAAAAGAGCTTTTTTCTGATCAGGGGCTTGAGTTGCTCGATGTTGAGGTGAATGATGGTGAGGAGCAATCGCCATCGGCTGACCCTTATAGATCGTCTAGTTGGATGCTTGATGGTGCGGTTACAGACGAGCGATTATCTGCCGAGAATAATCTCATGGCTGATAAGGAAGCAGTCAATATCAGCGGTATTGTCCTTCGTTATGGTGTGGTCGATACCTTTGTTTAGTCCGCTGAAAATGACGGAGTAACTTGATCTTGATGGTCATGGCCTCTACCTACCTTAACTAATGAGGCTGCGAGTTTTTCACCCTGTCGTTTTTTATTGATCGCTCTGATTCTTGGCATTATCGGACGCATTTTTGTCGCTCTAATGTAAAATCATCTAAGGGCGGTTATTTTTTGTACGCCCTAAACAAAACTTCTTCTTGTTGTCGTCTAAAATACAAGCATTCGGTCAGTCCATGTGTGAGCCCCTGCCTATTAAATGGCACAGGACTTGCTTTAATCCTTAATGAGCGTAAAAAGCGCCGGTTATTTGGCATGATAGAAAAGCAAGATGAAAACACGGTTTTGCAGCTTAAACCCCGAAAAAAGCAGTTTTTGCTATTCGCGGTTATTTTACTGTTAATTTCGCTACTGGGTTCGTTTGCCCTAGTAAGTTCGCTGCAGTCAGCATTGCCTGAAGATGAGCGCTTAGAGGCTATATATTTTCAGGTGGAACCCAACTTTCAAAAGCATTTCATTGTGTCTGGGCGGCCGCATTTAATGGAATTAGGACTTACTCTGGTGTTACGGGATGAACAGGCGGCAGAGGTGTTAAATACCCATGTCCCTAAAATTAAAAGCGCGGTTAGCTTACAACTGGGCGAGCAAACGTTTACAACCTTGAAAAGCTTGCAGGGTCGTGAATTGTTAAAGCAGAATATACTTTCTGCAGTGCAAAAGATTATGCAAGAAGAAGTGGGTCGGCCTGGTATAGAAAACGTATTATTCACTCGCTATACCTTGCAATAGGATTTTCAAACAGGATTAATTGACAATACCGTTAAAAAACAACGATTGGGTTATTAGTGTGACAGATGATATTTTATCTCAAGAAGAAATCGATGCCTTGCTTCATGGTGTGGACGATGGTGATATCAATATTGAAAGTGATATTGTTCAGGGTGATTTCTCAGATTATGACCTAACATCTCAAGACCGTATCATTCGGGGTCGCATGCCCACACTCGAGTTAATTAACGAGCGTTTTGCCCGTCACACGCGTGTTAGCCTCTTTAATATGTTGAGGCGCAGCGCCGAAGTTTCAATCGGCGGTGTTCAAGTGCAAAAGTTTGGTGAATATATTCAAACCCTCTATGTGCCTACCAGTTTAAATATGGTTCGTATGCAGCCATTACGTGGTATGGCGTTATTTGTGTTCGAGGCTAAGTTGGTTTTTAAGTTGGTTGATAATTTTTTTGGTGGTGATGGACATCATGCCAAGGTTGATGGCAGGGAGTTTACCCCGACTGAATTACGCGTTGTTAAAATGTTACTTGATCAAGCATT
>CALCNB010000197.1 GCA_937897785.1 uncultured Cellvibrionales bacterium
CGAATGGGCTGCGTAGCCAATTCGATCTCGATGCTTAGTACTGTTCTGGTCATCAGGCGTCGTCATAATCGCCTCAAGTGCGGAGTTTTTCAGCTTTTGCCATTAAGTACAAAGAAACTGAAAATCCTAAAATCACAAAAACAGCCAACATGCCATAAGCCTGCCAGATATTAATATCACTCACGCCTAAAATACCGTAACGGAAGCCGTTTACCATATACAAAATAGGATTAGCTAATGACAGATTGGCCCAAAAGGATGGGAGTAGATTAATTGAATAAAATACGCCACCGAGATAAATCATGGGCGTTAACACAAAAGTAGGAATGATGGATATATCATCAAAACTTTCGGCGAAAATTGCATTAATAAAGCCAGCTAAAGAAAAAACCATAGAAGTGAGCAGTACCATGCTTATCGTAATGAACCAATTGTGAACGGTTAGGTCTGTGAAGAATAATGCCAGCACTGTTACGATAACTCCCACGCCTAGCCCTCGAGCCATGCCACCTACTATATAACCAAACAAGATTGTGACCTCTAACACCGGTGCGACTAACAACTCTTCTATATTGCGTTGAAACTTGGTGCCAAAAAAAGATGAAACTACATTTGCATAAGAGTTTTGAATCACTGCCATCATGATCAGGCCCGGCGCTACGAACTGCATATAATCAAACCCGCCCATCTCACCTATTCGCGAACCAATTAGTTGGCCAAAGATTAAAAAGTAAAGGGCAATCGTAATAGCCGGTGGTACTAGCGTTTGCACCCAAATGCGCATAAAGCGATGAATTTCACGGTAGACGATGGTTTTAAACGCGACCCATTGACTGACTAAATTCATGATGACACCTCAGCGCTTTCATGATGCGGGTAGTCTATATCCGATTGTTTAGAGGGACTTTTTAAAAGGGACACAAACATCTCTTCAAGGCGGTTAGCTTTATTACGTAAACTTTTTACCTGCAATTGCTGCGACTCAAGAGCGGCAAATAAGCTGTTAACATGTTGGTCGCGATCAATTGACACTTCGATGCAATGCGCATCAACCCAGTGGCAATGAAAACCCTCGAGCGCAAAATCAGGCGGCAGCGATTCAACGATATCTAACACCAGTACCTCTTGGGATAATTTACCCAGTAAATCTTTCATACTGCTATTGGCAATGATGCCACCTTCATCAATGATGGCGATATTTCGGCAGAGGCTTTCAGCTTCCTCAAGATAATGGGTGGTTAAAATAATGGTTGTGCCACTGGCATTCACTTGCTGAAGAAAGTCCCACATTGAACGACGCAACTCAATATCAACGCCCGCGGTGGGCTCATCAAGTATCAACAGCTTGGGCTCGTGAACTAGGGCTCTCGCAATCATTAAACGACGCTTCATGCCGCCAGAGAGCGTACGCGAGACAACGTCACGCTTATCCCATAAATCTAACAAGCGAAGGTATTTTTCGGCTCTGGCTAAAGCCTCTTTGCGAGGAAGACCATAGTAGCCACCTTGCGTGACCACAATATTTAGCACTTTTTCAAACTGGTTAAAGTTAAACTCTTGTGGCACCACACCGATACAGCGTTTGGCCGCCGCAAAATCGTGGTCGATATCATGGCCAAACACACTCACACTGCCGGCTGTTTTTCCAACCAAGGAACAGATCACACCGATGGTGGTTGACTTGCCCGCTCCATTGGGGCCGAGCAAGGCAAAGAAGTCACCCGCCTCAACATTAAGGTCAATTCCTTTTAAGGCAGTAAATCCATCGCGATAGGTTTTTTTTAGGC
>CALCNB010000198.1 GCA_937897785.1 uncultured Cellvibrionales bacterium
CTTGTGCAAGCTTCGCCATTCTAACCACCGTGGGTATAGTCTTCTCTGTGTTGTTTGAATCACTTCGATTTTTTGATCAGGTCTCATTCTTCGAATTTGTTTTTGGTACGCATTGGAGTCCACAAATCGCTATTCGGGAAGACCAAGTGGGCTCTTCCGGTGCATTTGGCGCCGTACCATTGTTTGTCGGAACTCTGCTGGTTTCTGTCATCGCCATGAGTGTGGCTGTTCCTATAGGGCTTATGTCAGCTATCTTCCTCTCAGAATACGCCACACCTAAATTTAGAACTTATGCTAAGCCACTGCTAGAAATATTAGCTGGGATACCGACAGTTGTTTACGGCTTTTTTGCCGCTATTACAGTTGCCCCCATGCTTCGAGACTTTGGCGAATCAATCGGCATGAGCGTGGCTTCTGAAAGCGCGATGGCTGCTGGTCTTGTAATGGGTATTATGATTATTCCTTTTGTCTCATCACTGTCAGACGATGTGATTAATGCCGTACCGCAGAGCTTACGTGATGGCTCTTTCGCGCTCGGAGCTACGCATTCAGAAACGATACTAAAGGTGATCTTACCTGCCGCCTTACCGGGTATCGTAGGCGCTATTTTACTGGCCATATCAAGAGCCATCGGTGAGACGATGATAGTGGTAATGGCTGCAGGTTTGTCAGCGAATTTAACCTTTAATCCCCTTGAAACGGTCACCACTGTGACGGTTCAGATTGTCACGCTCTTAGTTGGCGATCAAGAATTTGACTCACCCAAGACGCTCGCTGCTTTTGCGCTTGGATTAATGCTTTTTGTGACCACGCTTTGTTTAAATGTAATTGCCCTTTATGTGGTTAGAAAGTATCGAGAGCAATACGATTAACCCGAATTACCGATTAGTTTTATTGAGCACACTATGAATTTAACGACCATCGAAATCGTTAACAAGACACTGAAGAAAAGACGACAAAAAGAGCGTGTTTTTCGAGCAGCAGGCCTAGTTTCAGTACTGACAGGCTTGGCTGCATTAGTTTTTTTATTGCATACGATAGTAGGTAATGGCTGGGGGGCATTTACTCAAAGCTATATTCAGTTGCCACTAAAGCTTGATGCTCAAGTACTTCGCATAGACAATCCCCTCGATGAGGAGGAGTGGGACTATGCCAATTATGCGGGCGTTATTAAGGCATCATTACGCGAAAGGTTTCCTGAAGTTACGTCCCGCAAGCAAAAGCGCATCCTTTACCGCCTTGTGAGTCCTGGCGCCAGCTTTCAAGTTAAGCAACTGCTTGATGATCGTTCATTACTTGGCAGTGAGGTCACCTTATGGCTGCCGGCTGACGATGATGTTGACTCACTGATTAAGGGCTACATTAACCGAGAACTGCCTGAGAAGGAGCGGCGAGTCAAGGATTTTGCGCTTACCCTGATTGATGATTTAGTTAGTAGCGGTCAATTAGAGAGGAAATTTAATGTAATATTCTTCAGCGCAGGTGATTCCAGTGAGCCTGAGCAAGCAGGCATTTATGGATCAATGTTAGGCTCTTTTTTCACATTGGTAGTGACGCTGATATTGTCGTTTCCTATTGGCGTTGCAGCAGCTATTTACTTAGAAGAGTTTGCGCCAAAAAACCGCTTTATCGATTTAATTGAAATCAATATCAATAATTTGGCGGCTGTTCCATCAATCGTATTCGGCTTATTGGGTCTTGCTATATTTTTGAATGTCTTTGGGATTCCGCGCTCCATACCTATCGTTGCTGGTATTGTACTTGCGATTATGACTTTACCTACGGTTATTATTTCAAGTCGTGCAGCGTTGGGCGCTGTACCTCCGTCTATTAGAGAGGCGGCCTTAGGGCTGGGTGCCTCGAAAATGCAAACCATCTTCGATCATGTATTTCCCCTTGCTATGCCTGGCATGCTGACCGGCTCAATTATCGGTATGGCGCGCGCCTTAGGTGAAACAGCACCGCTATTAATGATTGGCATGGTGGCATTTGTGGTGGATATCCCTGGTTCGTTCACGGATCCTGCAACAGTCTTACCGGTACAGATTTTTCTTTGGTCTGATAGCCCTGAAAGGGCTTTTGTAGAACGCACTTCAGGCGCAATTATTATACTATTATTGTTCTTGGTAATCATGAATGGCCTGGCAGTTTGGTTAAGAAACAAGTTTGAACAGCGCTGGTAGATTAACGAGGGCGTCTTTTAATATTTTTTTGAACAGTTTTTGTGAGTATCGATATGTCGATGAATGAAAGTAACCATAGCCTTAGCTCTAATGCTTCCGAATACAGTACAACCACGGGGCAGATCGAAGTTGAAAATCCCAAAATGTCGATGCGTAATGTCGATGTTTCTTATGGCGATAAACAAGCTATTTTTAATGTGAATCTTGATATTGCTAAAAACGAAGTTATTTCAATGATAGGGCCTTCTGGTTGTGGTAAGTCAACATTTCTACGCTGCTTAAACCGCATGAATGATACCATCGAGAGCTGTAAGGTCTCCGGTGATCTTTTATTAGAGGGGCAAGATATTTATGACCCTAAGCTGGATGTTGTGCCGTTAAGAGCAAGAGTAGGCATGGTATTTCAGAAGCCTAATCCCTTTCCTAAATCAATTTACGATAATGTTGCCTATGGCCCTCATATTCATGGGTTAGCTAACACAAAATTTGAGCTTGATGAAATCGTCGAAAAAAGTTTGAAAAAGGCAGGCTTGTGGGATGAAGTTAAAGATCGACTAGATCAACCAGGCACGGGCCTATCAGGTGGGCAACAGCAACGTCTGTGCATTGCCAGAACCATCGCGGTGAGCCCCGAAGTCATTCTTATGGACGAACCTTGCTCTGCTTTAGACCCGATTGCAACGGCTCGGATTGAAGAGTTAATCGACGAGTTAAGTGCCAATTACACCATCGCGATCGTGACCCATTCAATGCAGCAGGCTGCCCGTGTATCACATCGAACCGCTTACTTTCACCTCGGCTACTTAGTTGAGATAGGTTCGACTGACGACATATTTACCAATCCTAGCCACAAATTAACTGAAGCCTATATTACGGGTCGCTTCGGCTAATTTCAAAAAAGGAAACTACCTATGAGTACAGATAAATCTTCAAGCCATATCTCTCAACGCTATGATGATGAGCTCTCTGGAGTAAAAAGTCAGTTATTTGAAATGGGTGGCATAGTTGAAAAGCAAGTGAAAGATGCCATTCAGTCATTACTGGATATTGACAGTCGAATTGCCGAACATGTTGTCAAGGATGACACAACAATCAATGATATGGAGGTGGCTGTCGATGAGGATTGCGCGTTAATTTTAGCTCGCCGTCAACCTGCCGCCAGTGATTTACGCTTGGTACTTACCATTATTAAAACAACCACGGATCTAGAGCGCATCGGCGATGAGGCCCGTAAGATCGCCAACCAAGCAATTATGCTTGCGGAGGAGGGCCCTGCGCCCAGTGGGTATGTTGAAGTCAGACATATTGGTCACAGTGTCAGCACTATGTTATCTCAAGCACTCGATTCACTCGTCCGTCAAGATGTTAACTTAGCCTTAGAGGTTGCAAAAAAAGATAAGGCGGTTGATCTTGAATACGGGACCGCTGTTAGAGAAATGATGACTTACATGATGGAAGACCCTCGCAGCATTTCACGCGTCATGGGTATCATGTGGTCGCTTCGAGCATTAGAGCGAATTGGTGATCATGCGAGGAATATTGCAGAACACGTGATTTATTTGGTTAAAGGTGACGATGTAAGGCATGTGGGTATTAAGCAAATGGCAAAGGCCATTAGCGATGATGATTAGTAACTATTTATCTTATCATTGGCAGTAAAAGCTGAAATTTAAGCTATGACCACTCTCAAGCTGTTGTAGACTCTCTTGCGTTTTAACCCATCCCTTGCTGCAGGAAAGGTTCATTTTCTTATGCAGCGCATACATCGCTGCCATTAAATGCTCAGCTGAATCTTGTTCTATTTCAACTGAAACGCTCTGTATTCTTTGCGACAGAATCTTATCCTTGACTATTGTTTTTGGTTGATCATAGGCATCATTTTGATGAAAGGATTCGAAGTCCAATGAGTCCGCATCATCGGTATCGGCTTGTATGGACGCTGTTCCAAACAGGCTCATAAAAAAAAGGAGGGCAGTGACTGACTGAATCCAAGAAAGTGAACGAGAAAAATATTTGCGCATCGGGATCGCCTTTAAATACAGTCAAAAAAAATGGGCCTAAGGAAGGGCAGTCCTTAGACCCGTTTTAGTTCAAGTCAATTAAAACTTAATTTCATAGCCAACCGCATAGGTTGATACGCTGGTGCTACTAGCGTTAGTTTCTGCTTCGATATCACTGTAGTAAGCAAAAAGCTTCGACTTCTTATTCAGCTTATAATCGGCGCCCACGGCTATTTGTGTTTTTTCAGTCTCTTCATTATCCGACTCACCGTACTGACCCTTTAAGATAACACCGTTAGCGAGCTTGTAACTGCTGCTAAGAATATAGCCGTCTTCTTCATTGCCTGTCACTTCATC
>CALCNB010000199.1 GCA_937897785.1 uncultured Cellvibrionales bacterium
GCTGTCCTTTAGTTTTGGCTTTCCGCTTGAGTATTGGCCTTATGATGAACGTGAGTCTTTCCAGTTTTCTTTAGGCCGTGCATTTTAATTATTATTATTTATTTTTTGGAGAATATCAGTGAAATATTATTATCTTTTTAACGGTTACTTAGTTCAATTATTTAAAACGCTTGTCGTCACATCTGCCTTGCTATTGTCTGCTATGGTTTTTGCTCAATCTGAATCGAGCGAGGCAGAAAAAATTGCTGTCGTCGATGTTCAGTTAGCGGTTTTGCAAACAGAGCAGGCGCAAGCACAGTTAGCTGAGCTTAAAGAGCA
The DNA here is from genome assembly GCA_937897785.1 of uncultured Cellvibrionales bacterium. Lineage (GTDB taxonomy): Bacteria > Pseudomonadota > Gammaproteobacteria > Pseudomonadales > UBA7434 > UBA7434. The sequence goes on from CALCNB010000199.1 coordinate 319, forward strand.
AGATGATTTTAAAAAGAATTTAAAAGCGGTTAGCGATATTGAGGCCGAATTAAAAGTCATGGTTGAGGCTTATCAAAAAGACCGTGCAGTGATGAGCGCGCAAAAACGTGCTGAAGAAGAAAAGCGCATTGTTGAAAAGCAAAAAGATGGCAATTATATCGCGACAAAATTACAGCAATCACGTAAAGAGTGGGCTGAAATGGCGATGGAAGCGCAAGCGAAAAATTTAACTCGGGTGTTGCAGAATCTCGTTGAAGAGCAGAGTATTGGTTTGTTACTTCGTTCTGATGGCGGTGTGGTGTTACATGTAGGACCCCGATATGATATTTCGCTGCAAGTAACTGAGCGACTCAATCAGATTAAATAGTGTTTTTTAGATAAGAATAACCGAATGAATGTTGAGCCAGAAAAGCCGTATCCTATTTATACCTTGCTTGAAATAGCAGGCTTGCTTGATGCTGAATTACGTATCGGTAAAGACGCTGATCAGGATGTCCGCATTGAGGGTTTGGCTAGCCTTGCATCAGCGACTGAAAGCAAAGTATCATTTTTAGCTAATGCTAAGTATCGTTCAGAGTTAACCTCGACACGTGCAGCTGCGGTCATCTTGTCGGCGAAAGATGCGGAGTATTCACCGGTTGCTTGCTTGATTCACGAAGAGCCTTATCTCGCCTATGCTAAATTAAGTCATTATTTTAACCCGCGGCCTAAGCCAGTATTAGGTATTCACCCTTCAGCTGTTATTGCGAGTAATGTTAAAATAGGGGATAGCGTTTCTATTGGCCCTGGCGTTGTGATACTGGACCATGTGGAAATCGGTGACAATGTCGTCATTTCATCCAATAGCGTCATTGAAAACGCTGTGAGTATTGGTGATGATGTAACATTGATGGCGAATGTCGTACTTAATTTTGGCGTTAAAGTGGGTAGTCAGGTTGTTATTCAGTCAGGTTCGGTGATCGGATCTGACGGCTTTGGCTACGCGCCATCAGCATTGCTTGGCGAGCCTACGGCTTGGCAAAAAATTGCTCATTGTGGTTCGGTTGTGATTGGTGATCGCGTTGAGATTGGTGCCAACACTACTATTGATAGAGGCGTGCTAGACGACACACTGATTGCCGATGACGTGATTATTGATAATCAAGTTCATATTGCTCATAACGTTAAGGTTGGGGCGGGTACTGCGATAGCAGGATGCACCGGCATTGCGGGTAGCGCCACGATTGGTGAAGATTGTCGAATTGCTGGCGGTGTCGGTATCACGGGTCATATTAGCATTGCTGATCGAGTATCGATTTTAAGTATGACGCGTGTCACTGGCTCAATCAAGCAAGCAGGAACATTTGCATCAGGCACAAGTACGCAAGAAGTCACTAAATGGCGAAAAAGTGCCGCTCGCCTGAACCAGCTTGATGAGCTGCATAAGCGAGTCAAAGCTTTAGAGAATGAAAAAAGCCGTTAGGGAGCTGCTAGGTGATGTCTGAAAACGTTTCTTCAGTTATGGAGATTGATGCGATTAAAGAGTATCTACCCCATCGTTACCCATTTTTATTGGTCGATAGAGTGACCTCGCTTGAATTAAATCAATCGATTGAGGCAATAAAAAATGTTTCGATCAATGAGCCTTTTTTTAATGGCCATTTTCCACAGTTTGCGGTTATGCCAGGTGTATTAATTGTTGAAGCGATGGCTCAGGCAGCAGGCATACTCGGCTTCAAAACACTTGATAAAACCCCTGCAGATGGCTCGCTGTATTTATTTGCCGGCGCTGACAATGTTCGATTTAAACGGGCGGTTGTTCCAGGTGATCAATTGATCTTAAAAGTAACGGTTGTATCTAACCGATCTCGATTGTGGAAATTTGACTGCCGAGCAGAAGTTGAAGGTCAGTTGGTAGCAAGCGCCACCATATTATG
>CALCNB010000200.1 GCA_937897785.1 uncultured Cellvibrionales bacterium
TTCAAGTACTCGAGGTTTTTTTCGTTATTGTTTAAGAGAATCACTTCTGGCTAGCGATCCTGCGCTGCGTCTAGAGCCGCCTAAATTAGGTCGTTCTTTACCTAAAACCTTAACTGAAAGTGAAGTTGAAGCTTTGTTGGCTGCACCGGACTTATCGATCGCTATTGAGCAACGCGATAAGGCCATGCTGGAATTACTCTACGCCAGTGGTTTGAGGGTGTCTGAACTGATTGGTTTAACTATGGCATCAATCAACTTACGTCAGGGTGTGGTCCGAGTCATAGGTAAAGGCGGCAAAGAACGTTTAGTGCCTTTAGGTGATCAGGCGATTGACTATCTGCAACAGTATTTTGCAGGCGCAAGAAAGGAATTCTTAGCTCAGATCGGCGTTGATCCCAACTCGGCCATTGTTTTTCTCAGCCGTCGCGGTCATATGATGACCCGCCAAGCGTTTTGGTATCGAATAAAGTTGTATGCTTCTCGAGTAGGCCTAACGACTGCATTGTCACCGCACGGTTTACGACATGCCTTTGCGACCCATTTGCTTAATCACGGCGCTGATCTCAGAGTCGTACAGGTGCTACTTGGTCACAGCGATTTATCCACCACGCAAATTTACACCCATGTCGCTAAACATCGCTTGCAAGCCTTGCATGCGGCCCATCATCCACGCGCATAATTCCCCAAAGGGCTTATTTAACTGCTACAATAGTTTGAATGCAGTGATGAAGTGATACCGAACACGGAACATTCGTCATGAAAACTGATCTAAACCTGCTAACCACTGATGATGTCGGATAAAAAAGGGTAACTTGATGTATAAGGTATTGTTTTTATTTAGCTTTTTAATTTATTCTCTCTTTTCCTTGTCGGCCTTCGCTGAAGACCATAAGCATGACGCCATGCTGGAAAAGCTGACTAAAATACGGCCTGATTTTGTCGCTAAGTCGGTGAGTGAAACTGCGGCCAAAGGTATTTTTCAGGTTGATATTACCAATGGCCCGACGATTTATTTAACCGAAGATGGCCAACATTTTTTTACCGGCGATTTTTATGCGATCAGTGATAATGGCTTGGTCAATTTAGGTGAGCAGGCAAGAGAGAAAGACCGCGTCGTTGCCCTATCAGCATTGTCACTCAGCGATATGATTGTGTTTGCGCCCGAGCAGAGTAAAGCTCATGTGTACGTCTTCACCGATGTTGACTGTTACTACTGCCAAAAACTTCATCAAGAAGTTCCTGCCTTGGAAGCCCTTGGGATTGAGGTGCGCTATTTGGCCTACCCTCGCGCAGGCATAGGTTCAGACAGTTACCAAAAAATAGCCTCAGCATGGTGTGCTGATGATCCACAAGATTCTTTAACCACACTGAAAGCCGGTGGCGATATACCAAGTAATGTGTGTGAAGATAACCCTATCGCACAGCAATTTGCTTTAGGCAGTGACCTTGGTGTGAAAGGAACGCCGGCACTGATCACTGAGGCGGGTATATTATTGCCGGGCTATATGCCGGCTGATAAATTAGCGCGAGCATTAGGCTTGTAATTGTTAGTTTATAACATTGAGTTGAAAGCGCAGCCACCGAGCTGCGTTTTTGCTTTAATCGATTAAGTGATAGTTAAGATGGAAGTCGTGTGAAAGCAATTAATATAGGTATCTGTGGTTTAGGAACGGTTGGGGCAGGCGTGCTCTCAGTGCTGCAGCGTAATGCAGCGCTCATTGCTAGTCGCGCAGGTCGAAAAGTTTCTGTGTCGCATGTGGGCACAAGAAGCGCTAAACCCGATCTAAATACCAGGGGTATAAAGGTCAGTGATGATATTTTTGCTGTCGTCAATGACCCTGATGTTGATATTGTGGTTGAATTGATTGGCGGTTATGAACCCGCGCTTGATTTGGTCATGCAGGCGATTGCTAACGGTAAGCACGTTGTCACTGCTAATAAGGCCTTAATTGCTGTGCATGGCAATACTATTTTCTCAGCGGCTGAAGCAAAGGGTGTCGCCGTTCGTTATGAGGCGGCAGTAGCCGGCGGCATTCCTATTATTAAAGCCTTGCGCGAAGGTTTGAGTGCCAACAAAATTGAATGGTTAGCGGGTATTATCAACGGCACAGGCAATTACATTTTGACTGAGATGCGTGATAAAGGTCGTTTGTTTGCTGATGTGTTGGCGGATGCTCAGCAACTGGGCTATGCAGAAGCTGATCCTACTTTCGATGTTGAGGGTATTGATGCGGCGCATAAATTGGCTATTTTGGCTTCATTAGCGTTTGCTATGCCGCTTAATTTTGATGCCTGTTTTACTGAGGGCATTTCTGCTGTGGCCCCGCAAGATGTTAGCTTGGCAAGTGAATTGGGCTATCGCATTAAACATTTAGGTATTGCGCGCCGCACTGAACAGGGTGTGGAGATGCGGGTTCATCCAACCTTAATACCGCATCGACGCTTAATCGCCAATGTTGATGGCGTGATGAATGCCGTGATAGTGAAAGGCGATGCAGTGAATGCGACCTTGTATTATGGCGCCGGCGCAGGAGCGGAACCCACAGCGTCTTCTGTTATTGCCGACATTGTTGATTTGGCTCGCTTAGGCGAGGCCTCGCAAGACCTACCCGCACTAGGTTTAGCGAGCCATGCCTTGACTGAAAAGACCATTGTGCCGATTAATGATATTGAAAGCGCGTATTATTTAAGAGTCACGGTTGATGACAAACCGGGCGTACTGTCGCATATTACACAAATCTTAAGTGATTCGGGTATTAGTCTTGACGCGGTATTACAAAAAGAATCTGATCAGCATCAGGGTCATGGTTTGCCTACGGGCCATGTTGCCGTCGTTTTGATAACCAATGTCATTCAAGAGGCTAGTTTTGCCGAAGCCGTCAGTCATATTGAGGCGCTTGCATCGGTTACCGATAAAGTCACTTTTATTCGAGTTGAAAGTTTGTCTTAAGCGGCTTTATTCTTCGTTTAGCGGGAATAGGCAACGGCAGCCAAGACTCATTGAGCTGACTAGCTTGATGGAGAGTGAATTAAACAGTTAAATAGTTAAATCGTGATATAGAGAGTGACCGTGAAATACATAAGCACCCGAGGCGATGCACCATCGTTAAACTTTGAAGAAGTTTTGCTTACTGGTTTAGCCAGTGACGGAGGCCTCTATGTGCCTGCTGAATTGCCCTCTTTCAGCCCAGAACAAATTGCCAGTTGGTCAGGTTTGGCTTATCACGAACTGGCTTATGAAATATTACTGCCGTTTGTCAGTGATTGTATTCCTGCCGAGGACTTTAAAACGATTTTAGCTGAAACCTATGCTGATTTTTCGCATCCAGCGATTGCGCCCTTAGTGCAGTTAGATAGGAATGAATGGCTGCTCGAACTATTTCAAGGGCCAACCTTAGCGTTTAAAGATTTTGCTTTGCAATTGCTGGGTCGCCTACTTGATTACGTGCTTAAACGCCGAAACCAACGCGTTGTGATTATGGGGGCCACGTCGGGTGATACCGGTTCTGCAGCGATAGAAGGTTGTCGTCGTTGTGACAATATTGATATTTTTATTTTGCACCCACACAATCGTGTGTCTGAAGTACAGCGTCGCCAAATGACGACTGTGTTAGAAAATAATATTCATAATATTGCTATCGAAGGCAACTTTGATGACTGCCAAGATATTGTTAAGGCGAGTTTTAGGGATCAGTCCTTTTTACCTGAAGGCGTGCAGTTAGTGGCAGTCAATTCCATTAACTGGGCACGTATTATGGCGCAGATTGTTTATTATTTTTATGCCTCCTTATCCTTGGGTGCCGAGAAAAAGCCGATCGCATTTTCAGTGCCAACCGGTAATTTTGGTGATATCTTTGCAGGTTACTTGGCTAAAAAAATGGGCCTGCCTGTTGGCCAGCTAGTGATTGCGACCAATAAAAATAATGTTTTGCACCGGGTCATGAGTGATGCTGTGTACGCCCGCACTGAGTTGCATCAAACCTTATCGCCCAGCATGGACATCAGTGTTTCGAGTAATTTTGAACGACTTATGTTTGATTTATACGAATCGGATGGCGCAACAATCAATGCCTTAATGCAGCAGTTTAATAGTGAGTCTATTACCTTAAATAAAGCGGCTATGAAAAAAGCCAGAGCGTTGTTCTCGAGCGCGTCTATCGACGATCAAGCGACCTGCGATATTATTGCTAATACCTATAACACTACGGGTTATTTGCTTGATCCCCATTCAGCTACTGGTGTGGGTGCTGCGCGCATCTGCAATAAAGACCCTGACCAGCCGATGGTCATTTTAGCGACTGCGCACCCTGCGAAATTTCCTGCTGCGATTGAAAAAGCAGATATTAATATAAGTGCCACTGTACCTGCACATATGAGCGATCTTTTTGAGCGTGAAGAACGATTTACGGTATTATCGAATGATAAAGCTTCGGTTAATCAATTCATGATTGATCAGTTATAGTCCTGTGACCTCAGTCCTTCAGCGACAGCCACAGTATTCGCCTGACGAAGTTGATTTTAAGACTGACTGCCCCCCATTGTTACGCCGCTTGTTTATTGCGCGAGGTGCTCGCTCGTCGGCCGATGTTGATGTGTCGATGGCGGGTTTATTAGCGCCTGAATTATTGCAGGGGATTGATGCAGCGGTAGTAGAGCTTATCGCCGCGATAGAAAGTCAGTCACGTATTTTGATTGTTGGTGATTTTGATGTCGATGGCGCCAGCAGTTGCGCCTTAGCGGTTCGCGCGCTTGAGCAAATGGGTCATAGCAACGTTCGCTTTATTGTTCCTAATCGATTTGAGTTTGGTTATGGTCTCACTCCTGAAATTGTTGCTGTCGCACAGCAGCAAAAGCCTGCTTTAATTATTACGGTTGATAATGGCATTGCCAGCGTCGACGGCGTTGCAGCCGCTAAAGCTGCGGGAATAAAAGTCATTATTACTGACCACCACTTGCCGGGTGCGCAATTGCCCGCTGCCGATGCTATCGTCAATCCTAATCAAACGGCTTGCTCTTTTCCCAGTAAGCACTTGGCCGGTGTGGGAGTTATTTTTTATCTGATGCTGGCATTACGCTCTGCTCTACGTCAGCGCAACTGGTTTACGGACTCCTTAAAAGAGCCGAATATGGCGCAGTTCTTAGACTTAGTGGCCTTAGGTACTGTCGCAGATGTGGTGCCATTAGATAAAAACAACCGTATTTTAGTCGAGCAAGGCTTGCGTCGCATTCGACGAGGGGAATGTTGCAAAGGTATTCAGGCATTGATAAAAGTAGCCAATCGCTCCGCGGCCAATCTTTCTGCCAGCGACATTGGTTTTGCCTTAGGCCCGCGACTGAATGCGGCCGGACGACTTGATGATATATCCATTGGTATTGCCTGCTTGCTCACCGAAGATCCAGCCTTGGCCGATGATTTAGCCCAGAGTCTTGATGAGATTAATCTCGACCGACGACACATAGAGCAGGGTATGCAGCAGCAGGCAGAAGCCGCTTTAGCGGCTATCGACCGGACTGAGGATTTACCGATCGGCATGTGTCTGTTCAACGCTGACTGGCATCAAGGCGTGGTAGGTATTTTGGCCTCGCGGATTAAAGAGCAACACCATCGTCCGGTGATTTGCTTTGCCTTAGCCAATGATGACCCAGACTGCGATGAATTAAAGGGCTCGGCTCGATCAATCAGCGGGTTTCATATTCGTGATGCACTTGAAGCGGTTGCCACCGAATGTCCTGGGCTAGTGACTAAGTTTGGCGGTCATGCAATGGCCGCTGGACTGAGTCTCAACCAAGCCGATTATGAAGCCTTTGCGGCCGCCTTTGATCGTGAAGCTCAAAAGCATTTAATAGAAGATGACTTACAAGCCACGGTATTAAGTGATGGGCAGTTAGCCGGCAGTGAAATTTCACTTGCCAACGCCAAGCTGATTCACTCCGCCGTACCATGGGGGCAGGGTTTTCCTGAGCCTCTATTTGATAATCAGTTTGCGGTGGTTCAACAACGGATTGTGGGTGAAAAGCACTTAAAATTGGTGCTCAGTTTAGTGGATGATCCACAACAGATCATTGATGCGATTGCCTTTAATATTGATCTTGATACATGGCCCGACCCGCAAGTGACAACCATAACGGCGGCCTACCGATTAGACGTAAACCGCTTTCGCAATCGAGAAACCGTGCAATTAATTATTCAGCATATTGAGAAAGTGAGTTAACCATGCAGACCATTACCCCAGGCATTTACCAACACTTTAAGGGCAATCATTATCAAGTGATTGATATTGTCAGACACAGTGAAACCCAGGATGAAATGGTATTATATAAGGCTTTATACGGTGATTTTGGTTTATGGGTACGACCGCTAGCCATGTTTGCAGAGACCATAGAACGTGAAGGTAAAGTTTTTGAACGCTTTCAGCGTTTGGCAGATTGACTATCGCAACTGACGTTTAAAAAAGACAGCTAATTGGAATCAGTGAACATTCAAACAACCATCTTATGATTAAATAGCGCTTATGAGTAACCGTGATAACAGCCCTAATGAAGCTGCGCCAGTCAATCCCGCTTATGGATCCGGCATGTTTCGCCGCAGGATACGGCTTACCTCCGGCGATGGCTGGGTGTTTGGCGAATTAGAGGACAGCAGTCATGCCTTTAGAGTGAAGATAGCGTTTGATAGTGAGCGAATTATTGATGTTGATCCAGAGACCATTCGCTATCCCATGACCACTTGTTCGACGGCGGGCCACCCCTTAAAAGCGATGGTGGGCGTGCCGCTGGGCTTATCTGCCAGCGAGCTAGCTAAGCAGTTAACGCCGCGCTTGCAATGCACGCACTTGTTTGATTTAAGCGTTTTAGCCTACCAACACATTCAACGCACAGTGTCAGAGCGGCTGTACGATATTCAAATCCCTGATGAAACGGAAGCTAAACAACCGAGGCCTTTAGAGGTGTTTCAAGACGGACAGCGCGTGCTGAGTTGGATGGTCAAAGATTGGCAGATTTTTGAACCCACTGCGCTTGCTGGTCACACCTTGCGATCGGGCTTTTCAAAATGGCTAGAGGCTTTGTACCCTGACGATGAACAACAAAAAGAGTGGGCTTGGCTGGCGCAAAAAGGTTATTTGGTTTCTCAAGCGCGAATATTTGATATTAACCAGCTGGGAGGCACGCGTAAATTTGTCGGTGATCACATGGTGGGTATTTGCCATACTTACAGTGAAGCACAAATTCATAATGCCGAGCATACGCATCATTCATTTATTGATTTTACCGATAATGCCGCAGAGCTTTTGGCGTTTAAACCCTTAGAGAAGTGATGCAAGCATCAGAAAATCAGAATCCATTAGGGATATTGTTGGTAGCGGGGGCTGGATTCGAACCAACGACCTTCGGGTTATGAGCCCGACGAGCTACCAGACTGC
>CALCNB010000201.1 GCA_937897785.1 uncultured Cellvibrionales bacterium
TCGTGACCGTATTCTTGAGTTAGCGCCTCATGCAACCCTCTGGTATGACTCACCGGTTGTGCCCTCAACCTCGCTGATTGAGCAACTTAATGCTTCACCGTTTATAAAGAAAGCGCAATATGTCGTTGAATTTAAAGCATTGGCTGTCGCCAATAATCAAACTCAGCCGATATTAGTAAAGGGTTTAGCTGAGCAAGCTGTTGATGGTCTTTTTACTAAATTCTTGCCAAGTGAAAAGGGTTCTGCCTCGGCGATAAACGTTGACAATTTTCGGTTTAGCTCCACCCAAAAAGAAATTTTAATGGGCTCCTCACTCGCTGATAAGTTATCTTTGTCAGCGGGTCAGTCGGTTCGATTAATGTTGCTCCATCAGTCTGCGGATCAGCAGAATCAAACTTTAGATGCGGTGAAAAGCCACTCATTTCGTGTTCGCAATATTTTTACAACTGGCACTGAAATTGATCAGCATCTTGCAGTTATTGATATCCATCAGTCAGCGACGGTTCTAGATCATGCGGGCTTCGTTCAGGGGGTTGAGCTTCAATTTTACGACTTATTCAATGCACGTTCTCTTGCCTACAGAACAGCTGTAAATTTTGATTTGGCGGTTAGAGTTTCAGACTGGACACAATCCTTTGGTAATTTATATGCCGCCATTAAATTATCAAGAGAATTGGTCGTGCTTCTCATTGGTAGTATTATTGCTGTTGCTTGTTTTAATGTCTTTGTTGCCTTAGCTATGGTCGTTAAACAAAAAACAAAAGCCATTGCAATTCTCAGAACGATGGGTCTTAAGCGGCATCAAGTGATAGGCATTTTTATATTTCAGGGCTTAATGATCACTTTCTTTGCTTGTCTCATGGGTGGCTTATTGGGGTTTTTGCTCACAAAAAATATAGCAATTATTGTCCCTTTCGTTGAGTTTTTTCTTGATTTTGAGCTTCTTAATACCGAAATATACCCCATTAATTATCTTCCTACTGATATTAAAACAAATGATTATTTATTGATATGCACAGTAACTACTTTAATGACTTTGCTGGCAACGATAATCCCTGCCTTTAAAGCCAGCAAGATTCAACCAGCGAGAGCGCTACGTTATTTTTGATTAGTAAACTTCAAACAATAAAATTTAACATTTAGCTTGTAACTTTCAGCGCAGACCAGTGACTAAACGCTATGATTCACTGAAATCATACGTTCTGATCAATTAGGCACTATCCAATTTCGTTATCGTAATGGTGAGTGGTACGGCCCTTTTTGTATAAAATACAAGCCTCGGCATATATGGCAGAGTGCAGACAATACAGATACCTGTTATGAGCGCTTAAATTAGCTATAATGAAATAATTATTGCTAATCTTTTGGGTTGATCGATGTCACTGAGTAAACGACAAGCTGAGCGCTTAATCACAGGGCTTTGGTATCATAAAAGTTCTTTGAGCTTCTTGTTTTCCATCTTGTTTTTGCCCCTCAGTATTCTTTACTGGCTTATCACCTGTTGTCTTCGCTTCTTGCACGAGAGAATACGCCCGTCTTCTTTGCTGCTCACAGAACAATCATTACCAGTGATTGTTGTTGGTAACATATCTGTGGGCGGGACAGGAAAGACACCAATCATCATTAATTTAGCTAAACAGTTAATTGAAGCCGGCTTTCAACCCGCGATTATTAGTCGAGGCTATGGTGGCATTGCGTCAGCTTCGAAAAATTCTGTAACCCCTGTTTTTTCGGATAGCGACCCTGGTTATTGTGGTGAAGAGCCCGTTCTAATTGCTCAATCGCTTAAAAACGTTCCTGTCATTATTGCAGCGAGTCGAGCGTCTGCCTATTTGCATGTGGCTAATACATTAGACTGTAATGTTGTGCTTAGTGATGATGGTTTGCAGCATTACCAGTTGCCTAGGTCTATTGAAATTGCAGTGATTGACTCAAAGCAGGGGCTAGGTAACGGATTGCTAATCCCTTCAGGTCCATTAAGAGAGTGGGTTTCACGACTGAAACAAGTGGACCATATTGTTGTAACTGGCTCTGGCGACTTTGGTATTCCAGAGCAGTTACAGCAATTTTCAACTAAGTCTTCAAAAGTGATTACCTGTATCGATGCAATGCGCGAAATAGAGCCTTCTGGGCATACCTTATCATATGCTTCAATTGATAAAATGCGTGAAAGGTTGATCAATTTTTCTACCCTTCACATGGTGGCAGGGATTGGTAATCCCGATAAGTTTTTTACTA
>CALCNB010000202.1 GCA_937897785.1 uncultured Cellvibrionales bacterium
CCACTTGTTGAGGAGAACAATTGGACGGATACCCTTGACGCATCGACAGTGGCATTTTCTATTTGCTTGAGCGTTTGTTTTGCTATGCCTTGCTTTAATTTATCAGATTTTGTAAGGAGTATATGGCATAAGACTTTATATTTTTTCGTCCATTCTAACATTGAGTGATCAAATGGTTGGAGGGGGTGGCGTGCATCCATAACCAGAATTAATCCCTTTAGAGCCTCTCTTCGCTCTAGATATGTCATAAGATGTTTTTGCCAAATTAATTTTTTTGATAATGAGACTTTTGCATAGCCATAGCCAGGTAGATCTACAAGTCTCTGCTTATCTTTGAAAGTAAAAAAATTGATTAGCTGAGTACGCCCAGGGGTCTTGCTAACGCGTGCTAGTTTTTTTTTGTTACATAAGCAGTTGATTGCACTAGATTTGCCTGCATTTGATCTCCCAGCAAAAGCCACTTCTAAACTATTATCACTCGGGCATTGACTTAGATTAGTTGCACTGGTTTCGAAGGCTGCAGATTCAAAATATTTCTGAAGCTCCATATCAGTTGAAGGCTGATTTTTCATATTTTTTTCTTGAAAAATTAAATTAATCGTTAATTGTTAGCATTATTATATCTAATATATTCTAATATAATGATAGGAAGGGTAATAATATCTTTTGATTAAGCAAAATTTTAGGATCGATTTAACATTTAAAGCGTATATTAAAAAGATGTTTCCAAAGAATTTTTGCACAAAGTAACATAAAACTTGGGTACGATCTCTTATCGAGCGATGCTAGAATCATCATCCGTTTTTATTTGTGACTTTTTTGTAAATACATTTAAAGTATAATTAGTCGTTTTGGGCTTTATTTAATGAAAGTTTCTTTAAGATTATTAGTTTTTGGTTTTTTGTTTGTCTGCATGATAAGCAATTCTGTTGCTCTGGGCGATGCTAATTCTGGGAAACAAAAAGTTGCCACTTGCAATGCATGTCACGGCGGTGACGGTAACAGTGTCATTCCATCTAACCCGAAGTTGGCTGGACAGCATGAAAAATACTTGTTAAAACAATTAATCAATATCCAGAGCGGAGCTCGTGAGGTTGCATTAATGGTTGGCCAAGTCGACCATTTTTCAAAACAAGATTTAGCTGATATTGCTGCTTACTATGCGTCACAAAAACAAACATTAAGTTTTATCGAAGAAAAGTGGTTTTCACTTGGTAAAGAGATCTACAGAAATGGTAATCATGAGCGAGGAATACCCTCATGTACAGGTTGTCATGGACCCGGAGGAAAGGGTAATGGACCTGCTGGTTTTCCAACATTGGCTGGCCAGCATTCTGAGTACCTAGCACACTCGCTACGTCAATTTTCAATTGGCGCTCGTCACAATGATGGAGAGGGAAAAGTAATGCGAAATATTGCGGAAAGAATGAATGAAAATGAAATTAAAGCCGTTGCAAGTTACATCGCTGGTTTGCGCCCTTAAATACACAGCTTATTTTTTGAGATATCTAATGCATCACTTTCAACGTTTTTATTCTTTAACTTTTTTAGTAATATTAATTCTTACTAACTCTGCATGTGCTGATCAAGAAAAACTAAGATTCGAGGCTGGCACTCATTATCAAGTCTTAACTAATCCTGCAAAAGTAATTGATCCAAACAAGATCGAAGTGATGGAGGTTTTTTGGTACGGCTGTTCCCACTGCTATACCTTTGAGCCATTATTGGATAAATGGCAGGCAGGCCTCGCTGATGATGTTGTGTTTGCCAAAACGCCAGCCATTTGGCGTGATTTTATGAAACTTCATGCCAATGTTTACTATACCGCAGAACAATTATCCCTATCCCGTGCGGGCCATGACAGTATCTTTGCCTTGCTGGCTAAAAATCCTCGCATGAGTGACCAGAATAAATTTGCCGATATTTTTGTGCAACATGGCATTAGCCGTGAAAGCTTTAATCAAACGCTTAATTCCTTTGGCGTGATGAGTAAGGTGTCACAGTCTGAAAAGCGGGTGAAGAAACACTATCGGGTACAGGGCACGCCAGAACTGATCGTCAATGGTAAATACCGAATTAGCGGACGAATGGCCGGCAGTCAGGCGCAGATGTTAGAAGTCGCTGATTATTTAATCGCGTTAGAACGACAGGAAAAGTAAAATTTTCTTAGTATTTATCAAAACCGCCACTAGCGCGGTTTTTTTTTGTAAAAGCCGCCTATAATTGGTTTCTACTAACCATTTGACTTAAACGCTCACCCTATTTTCTTACTTGATAAGAGTGCTTATGAAGTTTATTCCGTTTTTTTCCTTCGCTCGAAAGCAGTTATTTGCACGATTTCGTAGCAAGCAAGTTTTAGTTGAGCAGGCCCACTCGCAAGAAGAATTACTCTGGGAGTTTGCCCTGTATGTTGAAGGCCAAGATGATTTGTTAGATGAGTGGATTGTCGGTTTACGGCAGCAGCTTCGCAGCAGCAATAAGGTAATTGATGGCGCATTAATTACTGCCGCTCATGAGGCGATGAGCAATGCCGTGACGGCGCGACGCAATAGCCTTGACAAGCAACTGCAAAGTTTCAATGACGGTGTTGCACAGCTGTTAGCCTTGAATCCCCCTGCAGAAGCAAAGAAGAAATTAGCGGCATTTATGCGCGGTTGCCAACAAGCAATCACAAGCAATCAACCCGCAGATTATATGGCGGTTAATTTTTTTCGCTTGCAAGGCTTAATCTTAAATGATTTGCCCAAACAGTCTATTGAGGGCGAAGAAATTGAGTCGATTGCTGAGCGCTTAGAGGCAATCCTGGCTGATATTCTGTCACAATTAAAGCCGATAGCAACAACCGAGAATGCTCTTGTTAGCGCGCAACAGATATTGTCTGAAGGTTTAAATAATGAAAGCCTGTTACTGCTATTGAATCACTTAAAAACAGTGATCATCGGTGCTCATGAAAATGACCATCAGGAATTCGAGCTTTTTTTAAAGGGTTTAAATGATCAGCTGTTTAGGCTTAATAATGATGTTAGCAGTGTGGGTGATTCAGCGCAGTCGATTATTGCTTCGGGAGCGAGTTTTGAGCGCGCGGTGCGCGATGATATAGATATATTCTCAGGCAGTGTCGAAACCGCGTCGTCGATGCAGTCATTGCAGGCATCGGTTAGATCGCACGTGGCGCTAGTTTCATCACAGCTTGATGAATACCAGAAAAAACGTGATCAGCAACAACGTGATTATGAAATTAAGCTCGCGGCGATGCGTTCACATGTGCAGTTGTTAGAGGCAGAGACCGCTAGAGCAGAGGCCGAGCTTGAAGTCCAACGTCGATATACTGAGCTTGATGGCCTGACTGAACTGCCTAACCGAGAGGCCTATGACCGCCGTATTGCGATTGAGCTGGAGCGATCTAATCGCTACGGTAATACTTTTTGTCTGGTGGTGCTCGACGTCGATCGCTTTAAAGTGATTAATGACACCTATGGGCATTTAGCGGGTGATAAGGTGTTAAAGTTATTGGCAAAAACAGCGAAAAAAAGGCTTCGCTCCAGTGATTATATTGCCCGCTACGGCGGCGAGGAATTCGTTATTCTTTTACCAGAAACCGATGCTGACTCGGCGCTGAAATTAATGAACGATATTTGCGCGCAGGTGCGTAACAGCCCCTTCCATTTCCAGACCAAGCCATTGAAAATAACCGTGTCATTAGGCATTGCCGAAGTGGCGACGGATGATTCGGCCGAAGATTTATTTAGCCGAGCGGATAAAGCCATGTACCATGCAAAAGATATGGGCCGGGATCAATGCCAGGTTGCTGCTTAATGTTTTTAAGCGCTGCATTTCAACTTAAAACGGTAGATCAACCAACTATTTTTGAACGGCTGGATAGAAGTGGTCTACAATAGGAGTGAGCCCTTAAGTTGACACGTGGCACAACAGGTATCAGCTCGGGTTAATAAGTAGCAAGCCCATATTTTATAGCTGAAAAGTAGAGAGGCGCAGAATGAGCGATGAAGATAAGATAGACTTAGGTCTCTTTGAGCAGCTTGATGAAGCATTAGAAGAGCGTGAGCAAGGCGGTGATCGACGTAAAAAAAATTTAGGCGTTGATTTGACTGATGGAACGGATCGCCGCAAGGGTGATCGTCGAACGGCTGAAAAATAAACACATTGCCATCGTCACTTTTACAAATTTTAAATCCCTCTCTTCTGCCAGTGATGACCTTGATTGAATAAAGCACTCTTGAATAATCACCGCTAACAATATGTACTATATCGTAACCTTATAACTTGTCCTAAGTTATTGTTTTTTTATTTACTGCGATGTTTAGACCTAAATCGCTATGGCAACCTCTGGCTACCGCGTATAAGATGTCATTCAGCTTGTTAAACACCGTGCATTAGTGTGTTTGTTCAAGTTAAGACCATGTTATTTAAACAGAATTTTTGAGCTATTACGCGATCCCCGACGGATGTCTAGCCGGCTATTAGTGTAATTTTTAATCAATATTCAGCAACAATAAAAGACGCGATAATCTTATGTTAATAGCTATTCCTAAAGAAACAGCTCCCGGTGAATTACGCGCGGCGTTAATTCCCGATACGGTAAAAAAATTAGTCCGCATGGGTGCAGAGGTTAGCCTAGAAGCTGGCGCTGGCACAGGTGCGGGCTTTTCAGACAGTGACTACGAGACAGCTGGGGCGTCGATTGCTTCGGACAAGGCGTCGCTCTTGGGTGCCGCTGATGTGGTCCTACGAGTGCGTAAACCTGAACTCAGTGACGTAGAGCTGCTAAAGCCGGGCAGTATTCATGTCAGTTTTCTTGATCCCTTTAATGAGCACGCCTTAATCGACGCTTTGAAAGCGAAGAATATTAGTGCTATTAGTATGGAAATGATTCCTCGCAGTACGCGTTCGCAAAAAATGGATGCGCTGAGTTCGCAGGCCAATTTAGCGGGCTATGTGATGGTGATGCAAGCGGCCAATTACTTACCGTCTATTCTGCCTATGATGATGACCCCCGCTGGCACCTTAAAGCCTGCTAAGGTGTTTGTTATTGGTGCTGGTGTTGCTGGCTTGCAAGCCATCGCAACGGCAAAACGTTTAGGTGCTCAGGTCACTGCCTTTGATACTCGTTCGGAAGTGGCTGAACAAGTCAAATCGGTCGGTGCGAAGTTTTTAGAAATTGATCTTGGTGAAACAGGGTCAACTAAAGATGGCTATGCGAAAGAATTAACACCTGAGCAATTACAGATTCAGCGTGACGCCCAGAAAGAGGTGATTGCTTCTTCAGATGTGGTGATTACCACCGCCCAAGTTTTCGGTCGTAAGCCGCCAGTGATTGTACCACGCGAGTTTGTTGAAGGCATGAAGCGTGGCAGTGTGGTCATAGATATGGCGGCCGAAACTGGCGGTAATGTTGAGGGCTCTGCGCCGGGTGAAGTGGTTGAGCTTAACGGCGTAAAAATAGTGGGTACAGGTAACTGGCCAAATTCAGTGCCACGCGATGCTTCGCAAATGTACTCAAGTAATCTGTTCAGCTTAGTTAGTGAATTCTGGGATGATGAAGCTAAAACAGTTGTTTTGGATTTCGATAATGATTTGATTGGCTGTGTGATTACGCACAATAACGAGATCGTTAATCAAACTATCGCTAATATTCGCTCTGGAGATAAGTAAGTATGGACCTCATCAATTTAGTTTTCGTTTTTGTTCTGGCTATATTTCTTGGCTTTGAGCTGATTAACAAGGTGCCATCAACGCTGCATACCCCGTTGATGTCTGGCTCTAATGCAATATCAGGGATCACTCTGGTGGGAGCCTTAGCGTTAGCTGGCTCAGACAATGAGCTGGTGAGTATGCTTGGCGCGGCAGCGGTTGGCTTTGCGACGATCAATGTGATCGGTGGTTATATGGTGACGGATCGCATGCTGGCAATGTTTAAAAAGAAAGAAGGCGGTGATGGCAAATGAGTACTGAAATAATTGATTTAGTTTATATTGTTGCCGCTATTTTATTCATAGTCGGCCTGAAATTTCTTGGCTCGCCTGCAACCGCTAGAAAAGGTAACGCCATTTCTTCTATCGGTATGGCGATCGCTGTTATTGCTACGTTGTTTAGTAAGGGGCTTAACTTTGAATTGATCATTGGCGGCTTTGTCATTGGCGGCTTAATTGGTGCGGTAGTGGCTCGAAAAGTTGAAATGACATCGATGCCTGAGATGGTAGCCTTATTCAACGGTTTTGGTGGTTTAGCTAGTTTATTTGTCGGTTGGTCCGTACTGATGGCGACCTCTTCCCCTGAAATATTCTTCTTAGTGACGGTATTTCTTTCGATTTTGATTGGCGGTTTAACGTTTACTGGCTCCTTGCTGGCTTATGGCAAACTCAGCGAAAGAATTTCCGGCCGTCCCTTCGTTTATGCGGGCCAACGCATCGTTAATAGCGGCATTTTGTTGGCGGTACTGGCTTGCGCAGTGTTGTTTATTCAAAATCCTGCCGATCAGAATTGGCTATACCTAGCTGTCGGCTTATCGTTGTTGTTAGGTATTATGTTCGTACTGCCAATTGGCGGCGCCGATATGCCAGTGGTTATTTCCTTGTTGAATAGTTTTTCAGGTATTGCCGCGGCGGCGGCTGGATTTGCGATTGGTAATATCTTATTGATTGTCGCGGGTTCCTTGGTAGGTGCCAGCGGTATTATTTTGACGAGTATCATGTGTAAAGCTATGAACCGCTCATTGTCGAATGTGCTGTTCTCAGGCTTTGGCACGGTTAGCACTAGCGCTGGCCCTGTGATTGAGCAAGGTGAAGTCAAGCCCATGTCAGCTGACGATGCTTACTATGTCCTCGAGGCTGCCAGCAGCGTGGTGGTCATTCCCGGCTACGGCATGGCCGTGGCTCAAGCCCAGCATGTGGTTAAAGAGCTGCAAGAATTACTGGAGCATAACGGTGCCGAAGTCGTTTATGCGATTCATCCGGTTGCAGGTCGTATGCCAGGCCACATGAATGTGTTGCTTGCCGAGGCAGATGTCCCTTATGACCTGTTGCTAGAGATGGATCAAATTAACCCAAGAATGGAAACTTTTGATGTGGCTATCATTATCGGCGCCAATGATGTGGTTAACCCGGCGGCCCGTGAAGTGGAATCCAGTCCTATCTATGGCATGCCGGTGATCAATGCCGACCAAGCCCAAACGGTGTTTGTCCTTAAGCGCTCAATGGCTTCTGGTTTTGCCGGCATTGATAATCCACTGTTCTTTAAAGAAAATACCCGCATGTTATTTGGCGATGCCAAAGAAACCTTAGGTAACTTAGTCAAAGCGTTTGATTAAGCCGCCGTTATCTAAGCAAAAAAGCGTCTTTATGGCGCTTTTTTTATTTTGCAAGAATGCTTAATTAAGGCTGGATCGAATGTAGCCGGCTAATCGAGAGGTTGCTTGACTTGCTGCGCGTCGCTCGTAGACCAAACTAATATCAATCGAACCTAGGTCTGGTAGGCGGTCGGCCTTGCCATAGCGCTCGATCGCATCTAAACCATCGGGAATTGTGCTTTGAGCGAGTACGGTAATACCTAAGCCTTCACTTATAGCCGCTTGAATGCCCGATAAATCAGGGTTGGTATGAATGATTCGCCACGGTTGCTTAATTTTATCTAAGGCCTTGAGTGCGCGTTTACGGTACAGGCAGCCATCTTGAGCCAGAATCAATGGCAATTTATCTTGGCGATCATTGAGATAGTCTTTTTTTCCCACCCAAACTAATCGATCAGATTTAATTAGACCTTTGCGCTTAGGCGAGGGTTTGTCATGCAGGCCTAAAATTAAATCGTATTGTGTTCGTTGCGGCTCTGACAGCAAATTGCGGCTTAGATCGCTTAATACTTCTAAAGTGACTTGCGGATAAGACTGAGCGAAACGACCAATGATTTTTGGCAGTAAGGTGGTAGCAAACTCGCTGGGAATGCCGAGTCTAATCTGTCCTGCTAATTCGGGCTTGGCGAATTGATTCAATAGCTGGTCGTTGAGCGCTAAGATAGTCTTCGTGTCCTCATAGATCGCTGAGCCGGCATCTGACAGACTCAGTTGTTTATTGAAGCGCAGAAACACCTCAATGCCCAAATGTTCTTCGAGTTTTTTCAGCTGTAGGCTAATGGCCGGTTGTGAGCGACCTAAATGGTCGGCGGCGGCCGTGACCGAGCCAAGGTCAGCGGTAGCCACAAAGGCTCTTAAAGCGTCCATTGATAGATTTCTCATATTTAAATTCCAAATGTATTTATCAGTACTATTAATTTAACAAATATATTGGATTAACGCTACAATGGGCTATTCAAGCGTGATATAGCCTGTTTCACAGATGGCTTGCACCGCATTTAGCTGTTTCATAACCAACGAGATAAATCATGGCGCTGTTTACCGCTTGCTACGACCTGCATCTTGCCGCTGGCGGCAAAATGGTTGAATTTGCCGGTTACCAGATGCCAGTGCAATACAGCGATGGTATTTTAACGGAGCACTTACATACGCGCAGTCAGGCTGGCTTATTTGATGTTTCGCATATGGGGCAGGTGACTGTTGAGGGGGCTAACAGTGTCGCAGAGTTAGAAGCGGTGCTACCTATTGATGTGG
>CALCNB010000203.1 GCA_937897785.1 uncultured Cellvibrionales bacterium
CAACTGTGAAAGCGGACCTTGCTCTAGTACTAGGGCTATTTGACTAGGTGGCGTTAACTGATTACGGGTGGTAAAACTCAACGACACGCCGGATTTTTTTAACGACAAACTCGCTACCATATGCGAGGCCGAAGACTCGAGTACCTCAGCGGCCACACAGTTATCGACAAACTCCGGGTAAGCGGCCACATCGTTAACTAAGGCATACATTCGCTCGGCAGAGTGAAATAACAAAGCACTTCGCTGAATCACAATACTCACTGTCGTGCTAATTCCTTCATCAATAGGGTTCTATCTTTATTCCGTCAAAACTTTCTGGCGACTTTGATCTTCGTTAAGTGAATAATTTTTTTCACGACCATCAGCCATAAACGCTACTCATAAAAACGGCCTTTTACCTTCTGCTATAAAAGCTTGCCATTACCTCTCTAAGTCTATCCATCGGCAACAGTTTTTGCATCATCAGTCGCTAACGGCCAGCGGATAGTTAACCACTGGAACACAGCCGGCACAAAGAAAAAAGACACCACGCTAGTCAATAATGTACCGCCGGCAATAATAATACCAAACGGCGGCCAAAAACCACCGCCGCCAAGCAATAATGGCAAAAAGCCCATGCAGGTGGTAATGGTCGTTGAAGTAATGTGCCGCGAACAATGCATCACCGCCCTGACGATCGCTTGTTGATCGCCGCGTCTAGCCAGCGGACAGGACTGCAGTTCAGCGATAATGACAATAGCGGCATTGATAGCTAAACCAATTAAGGCCATCAACCCTATAATCGAAGTAAAGCCAAACGCAAAGCCCGATACCGTGAGCGCCAGAATACCCAACGCGGCCGCTTGTACAGCCACTATGATGATAATTGCGGCCAAACGAAAAGAATTGAACGCCATCACTAAGGCAACAATTAATAGCACCACGATGATCATAAAATTAGACATTAACTGACTCACCGCCAGCGCCCGCTGCTCACTCTCACCGCCCACTTCCAATCGATACCCCGCAGGTAAGGCTAGCGGCTTTTGCTTAAGCTGCTGTTGAATATCCGCCAATACGCTGGCCGGCAATACACCGTCTCGCAAGTAAGCCTCAACGGTATTCACCCTTGAGCCGTCACGCCGCGCGATAGTGCTTCGAATTGGTGTAACGTGTAGGTTGCCCAGCGACGAAAGCGGTGTGACAAATGCTTGACCAGAGAGGGAATGATGGGGCCGCAAAGGAAAAGCAACCAACTGTTCTATACCGCCGGTCTTAAACCCTTTGGCACTGACGCGAACAGGCAGTAACTCCGTCTGTTCTAATACCGATGCTTGCGCAGCGCCATCGATCGCCAGTCTTGTCTGCACCGCAACATCCGTTAACGATAAACCCAAGCTTAACAAAATAGTTTCGTCCAGTTCTAGCCAGGCCTTAGGGACGGCGTCCGACAAAGTTGAACGCGCATGAGCTACATGGTCTGTCATTAATAAACGCTGACGCAACTGATCCCCTAACTCAGCTAATACCTCTAAACTGGGTCCATAAACCCGAATCTCTACCGGCGCATTAAAGGGCGGACCTTGCTCTAAGCGTCGAACAATTATTTGCACATCAGGGAATTGATTATCAAACTGGCGCTGTATAATGGGCACTAATCGGTTGGCCTCACGAAAATCTGATACCGTGAGCATCGCCTGCGCATAGT
>CALCNB010000204.1 GCA_937897785.1 uncultured Cellvibrionales bacterium
AGCCCGGCGCTAAAATGGATGAAATGAAGTTTGATATGTGCGGTGCCGCCAGCGTCATTGGCACAATGTCGGCCATCGCAGAGATGAAGTTACCCATTAATGTGGTGGCTGTTGTTGCGGCCGCCGAAAATATGCCATCGAGCCGCGCCACCAAACCTGGCGATGTGGTGACGAGCATGTCAGGTAAAACTATCGAGGTACTGAACACTGATGCAGAAGGTCGCTTAGTCCTCTGCGATGCATTAACCTATGTTGAACGATTCAAGCCCGTATCAGTCGTCGATATAGCGACATTAACTGGCGCCTGCATCATGGCATTGGGTCACCATGCGACGGGCTTACTAAGTAATAATCAAGACTTAGCCGAGAGCCTACTGAAAGCTGGCCAAGACAGCGCCGATCGCGCCTGGCAATTACCACTATGGGATGAGTACCAGAAGCAAATGGAGTCACCCTTCGCTGACCTGGGTAATATTGGCGCTGGTGGTGCAGGTACTATTACCGCAGCCTGCTTCTTATCGCAATTTGCCACCAAGTATCCATGGGCACACTTAGATATTGCCGGTACCGCCTGGAACCAAGGCGGCGGCAAAGGCGCCAGCGGTCGACCCGTCGCCATGCTCTGCGAGTACTTAATGACCTGCGCCGAAAAATAAAACGCTGCTATGACGCATATTGATTTCTACATCACTGCAGCTAAAAACCCTGACGAGCTATTAAGCTTTGCCTGTCGCTTAACTGAAAAAGCGTATCGCAGTCACTGCGATATTTATTTACACACCGAGTCTGAGCAACAGATGTTAGCCCTAGATGAAAAGCTGTGGAGTTTTCGAGCCAATAGTTTTTTACCGCATCGCCATGAAAACAGTGAGCCCGATACCAGTAAAACACAAAACAGTGATGCGCCTTCAGCGATCAAAAAAGGCAATATCTTGATAGCTCATTCAGGCAATGTCGGCGAACATCACGATGTACTGATTAATCTAACGGATAAAACACCTGAGTTTTTTAGCCGCTTTGATCGTCTTGCCGAAATCGTATCCGGCACCGATTTAGCCAAAGAAAAATCTCGGCAACGCTATAAATATTACCGTGACCGAGGTTACCCGCTCAAGGTCCACAATCTGTAACTCAAAAGAATCAAGTTATGAAACTAAGCGAAAAAAATACAGGTTACCTAAGTCATTTAAAAGAGTAAGCAATAAATACAACCATCGTAATTTATCACTGCAACTTTATACCAGTTGTGTAAACGCATTAAATAGAAAAGACTATTATGGATAAAACGTTTCAACCTCAAGACATCGAGCAACGCTGGTATCAACAGTGGGAAAGCAACGGTTTTTTTGCTCCGAGAACTGACCAGGGTCAAAACGATCAACAAGCGTTTTGCATTTTGATCCCGCCACCCAATGTCACGGGTAGTTTACATATGGGTCATGCGTTTCAACACACCATCATGGACGCACTCACCCGCTACCAACGGATGAATCAAAAAAACACCCTCTGGCAAGTTGGCACCGACCATGCTGGCATTGCCACACAGATGGTGGTTGAGCGGAAGCTCGCCGCCGAAACGGGCGAATCACGACACGACTTAGGCCGCGATAAATTTATTGAAAAGATTTGGCAGTGGAAAGAAAGCTCTGGCGGCACTATCACCGAACAGATGCGTCGACTCGGTAATTCAGTTGACTGGTCAAACGAACGCTTCACGATGGATGATGGTTTTTACGCGGCAGTTCAAGCGGCTTTTATTCAACTGCACGACCAACAATTAATTTATCGCGGTAAGCGCTTAGTCAACTGGGACCCGAAATTTCAAACAGCCATTTCTGATCTTGAAGTTGAAAACAAAGACAGCAAAGGCAGTATGTGGCACCTACGCTATCCCTTAGCAGACGGCGCCCTCACCAGCGAAGGTAAAGACTATTTGGTCGTAGCAACCACGCGACCCGAAACCTTACTCGGTGATACTGCGGTTGCCGTTAATCCTGCCGACCCACGCTACCAAGAATTAATTGGCCAACACGTAAGGTTGCCGTTAGTTGATCGTCTGATTCCGATTATTGGCGATGCTCATGCCGACATGGAAAAAGGCACCGGTTGCGTGAAGATCACCCCTGCTCATGACTTTAACGATTACGAGGTTGGCCAACGCAACCAATTACCTATGATCAATGTATTGACTCGCGAGGGCTTTATTCGCGTCACAGCTGAAGTGTTTGATAGCGCCGGCAATGCATCAGATGATTACGACGGTAATATGCCAGCATCCATGGCCGGTCTTGAGCGATTCGCTGCCCGTAAAGCCGTGATTGCTGAAATGGACGCGCTGCAGCTACTCGACGAAATCAAACCGCATGACCTGTCGGTGCCTTACGGCGACCGCAGCAATGTGGTTATCGAACCGATGCTCACCGACCAATGGTATGTCGATGCGAAAAGTATGGCCAAGCCGGCCATTGAAGCGGTGGAAAATGGTGCGGTCAAATTTGTCCCGCAGCAATACGAAAATATGTACTTTTCCTGGATGCGTGACATTCAAGACTGGTGCATTTCGCGTCAATTATGGTGGGGCCACCGAATTCCCGCTTGGTATGACGAACAAGGCAATGTCTACGTTGCCAGCAGCGAAGCTGAAGTACGAGATAAATACCAACTGGATAACGCCGTCGCTCTGCAGCAAGATGAAGACGTGCTCGACACCTGGTTCAGCTCTGCACTGTGGAGTTTTGGCACACTGGGCTGGCCTGAAACGACTGAACGCTTAAAGCGCTTTCACCCAACCAGCGTACTGGTCACTGGCTTTGATATTATCTTTTTCTGGGTTGCCAGAATGATGATGATGACAATGCACTTTATTAAAGACGACGATGGCAAGCCGCAAGTACCCTTTGAAACCGTCTATGTCACCGGTCTTATTCGCGATGAGCAAGGCCAAAAAATGTCAAAATCAAA
>CALCNB010000205.1 GCA_937897785.1 uncultured Cellvibrionales bacterium
GGTATTACGGATGGAGATGTTGAATCAATGACTCTCACAGCGTTGGCGGGCACACCCCTTGAACAATTACAGCAGGCAGCTAATGATGTTGGTTTTTATCTGCCACTGGATTTGGGTGCCCGAGGCAGTTGCACCATTGGTGGTAATGTGGCCACTAATGCGGGTGGTAATCAAGTGCTGAGTTATGGCATGACTCGCGCTTTGGTATTAGGGCTAGAGGCGGTAACGGCCGACGGCACCGTCATTCGATCAATGAATAAAATGCTTAAAAATAATGCCGGCTATGATTTGAAGCAGTTGTTTATTGGCAGTGAGGGAACTCTGGGTGTTGTCACTGAAGTAGTTTTACGCTTGTATCCTAAACCGTTAACTAAGCAAAGTGCCTTGTGTGGGTTTTCTAATTTTTCTCAAGTAGTATCCTTTCTTCAGTATATGCAGCGTAGTTGTTCGAGGGTGTCTACATTTGAGTTGATGTGGGATAACTACGTTAAACAAGTGCGGCAGATGAATCAGCAATTAACGCCAGTGCTGGCTGATGATCACTCTTTTTATGTGTTAATCGAAATCGAAGGCAATGATCCGGCACGCGATGACGACTGCTTTAATCAGCAGCTTCAGGTCTGTATTGATGATGGTCTGCTTAATGATGCTGTTGTTTCCCAGTCAGAAAGAGACGTGAATCGATTTTGGCAATTACGTGATGGCGTCATTGATATACTCACTAAGGTTAAGTATCGAGCAAACTTTGATATCGGTGTGCCCATCAGTCAAATGGCGAGTTTTGTTCACACCGTAGAGCTCGAATTGGCGGCGTCCTTCAAAGGTCTTCAGTTGTGTACGTTTGGTCATATGGCCGATGGCAATTTACATATTATTGCATGGACGGGGCGAGAGGACGATGTCGATTTGATTTATGAGCGTGTTTATACTTTGGTGGGTACGGTGGGCGGCACTATTACTGCTGAACACGGTATTGGTACTATGAAGCGCCAATATTTATCTTTATGTCGATCAGAGCAAGAAATTGACTTGATGCGTGCCTTAAAAAAAGCCATGGATCCGAATAATATTCTAAACCCTGGGCGGGTTATTTGAGGTATTTATGTTGAAATATCTGGGCTCTTTTTTCTGGTATCAATTGCACCGACCATTGTGGGTTATTGTGCTGCTTTTGACCGCTTGCTCGAATACGGATTTATTTAATAGTGCCGAATCGGGTGTCACATATCAACAATCTGTTGCGGCGGCAAAAGTCGAACAGTGGCAAATGATAGATCGCCTTGCAGAAGTCACGCCCATTGTAGGTTATAAAGTAGCGTTAGCCGGTTCGGCTGCGCAGAATATGTTTGGTCTAACTTCGCCAGTGGTGGGGGCCTTATTCTCAGACACGGTATTAGCATCACCCCAGCGTATTGATCACGCTCAATTTCAACGTTTAGCTTTTGAGGCGGATTTGTTAGCCGTTGTGAACAGTGCTGAAATCAATCACGCCAACAGTATTGAATCTATTGCTGAGCATATTAGCCATATCATGGCCTTTGTTGAATTGCCATTGTTATCTGTCCCGCCTCACCCTTATGCAGGGCCTGACTTTATTAAGAGTAATGCAGCAGTGAAATGGGGGGTATCAGGCACAAAAATAGCCGCTACTGCTGACCAAGCGTTCATCAATAGTTTAGCTACTATGACGGTTAAAAGTTTTAATGCTGAAGGTGCATTATTATCCTCTAATCAAGGGGCTACTATTATGGGCCATCCCTATCATGCGATACTTTTTTTACTGCAAGAACTGAAAGTCAATAAGCGATCATTAAAGGCTGGCGATATCATTAGCCTTGGCTCATTTTCAAAGCCTACCTTAGTTGGCGACATGGAGCGGCTAACCGTTACTTATAGAGGGCTAAAAGATGATGCAGAGATGCGAGTTGAGGTTGACTTTACGCCTTAATCGTTATTGATTAATTCACGGATATAAATAAATAGTTTTCTGGCAGCTGCGGGGGGCTTGTTTTTATCGGTTTCATGCCAGCTTTGCCTGACCATTTGTCGTAACCATTGTCGATCGCCATTTGGGTATTGCGCGACTAATGCTTCAATTTCAGAATTTTCTTTATTCAGTAACCGATCTCGCCATTGCTCGATAAGGTGGTGATGTTGGGTATGATTTTGATGTTGATTATGCAGTTTTTCAAAGTAAGCTTCTATTCTTTCGATAGTTTCAGCCGGTTCTTTTCGCATTAACTTACCAATGAACTGCATTTGTCGACGTAATCCTTCACGGTGTTTAATGCGTTTCGCTTCGTTTAAGGCGTCAATGAGTATCTCACTAATGGATAACTTTTCGATCTCCTCTGGCTTAAGCTTAACTAATGCTTTGCCTAATTCTTGTAAATGATGCATTTCACGCTTGAGCTGGCTTTTGCTAACCAGTGCGTCTTGATCATTACTTTTTTCGGGATGCGATTTAGCCATAGTTATTTTAGTGAGTGAAGAATAAGCTTAAGCGTAAAAGATAGTAGCTAGGCCAAGAAAAGACATAAAGCCAACAACGTCGGTAATGGTCGTTAAAATTACACCGCCGGCCAGCGCCGGATCAATGTCCATCTTTTTCAATACTAAGGGTAAGACCGCACCGGCTAGCGCGGCCGTGATTAAATTGATTACCATTGCGGCGGCGATAATGCCGCCGATGATAAAGTCGTTAAACCATGCAATGGCAGCACCTGCAACAACCGCAGCCCAGATAAAGGCATTGATGAGTCCCACGCTCAGCTCTCTGAAGATTAGCCAGCGTTGGTTGTGTTGTTCGATATGGCCAACAGCTAAACCTCGAATCACAATGGTAAGGGTTTGCGTACCTGCAACGCCGCCCATGCTGGCAACAATCGGCATGAGAATAGCTAGAGCGACGACTTTGTCGATTGCACCTTGAAATACGTTTATGACTGAGGCGGCGATAAACGCTGTTAGTAAGTTAAGACCCAGCCACAAGGCGCGGCGCGGTGTGGTTTTTATAACGGGGGAAAAAGTATCTTCCTCTTCATCGAGACCTGCGAGACTCATAAGGGCATGATCGGCGTCCTCTCGTATCACATCGACGATATCATCGATAGTGATTCGGCCAAGTAGTTTCCCCTCGTGATTAACAACGGGTGCCGATACCCAATCCTTTCGCTCAAATCGACGAGCAACCTCATCATCCGGCATATCGACAGGGAGGGCTTCAGCGTCAGATAACATAATTTCGCGAACCGTATTGCTCGGATCAGAAACCAGTACTTTAGCCAGCGGTAAGGTGCCAATAAAGGTATCACTGCGGTTGACGACGTAGAGTTTATCCGTCATTTCAGGAATTGCATCATGGCGACGGAGGTAGCGAAGCACCACCTCGATTGAATGACTGGCTCTCACTGTAATGGTGTCAGTGTTCATCAAACCGCCAGCAGTATTCTCAGGATAACTGAGTGCGCTGGCGACACGTTGACGATCTTGAGCGCTCATGGCTTGCAATACTTCCCGGGTAACTTGCTCTGGTAATTGTTGAAGGATATCAACCATGTCATCGGTTTCTAGCTCTGCCGATAAGGCGACGAGCTCTTCATTGTCCATCTCTAGCGCAAATTGCCCTTGCAGTTCATCGCCTAATAACGGCATCACATCGCTGCGTCGTTCTTCGTCAATGAGTGCCCATAAAATTTGTCGAGAGGGCGGTGGTGAGGCATCTATGAGATGCGCCGTTTCTTCAGCGGCAAGCACTTTAAGCATATGACGGGCATGCTGAAAGGTGCCTGACTGAAGTAGTTTGGCCACTTCTTGGCTATGTGAGCGATTTTGCTTGTGATCGATTTTAGCTGGCATAACGGCATCTAACCCATCAAAAAAGCATGCGATATCACAACCAAAGGAATCATCGCAGCTGTATGACCATGAATAGAATTAGAGTATGCGGCAAAGTTTTTATCGCAACAAGCTCAGAAGCAGGCAAGATTACCGATGTTATGTTTATAGCATCGGTAATTGCCGGTAAGTAATTGTTTTTGTGTTGAGAGCCTGGAGTGCCCTGATTAGCTATTATGAGTTGGCGTGTCTATTAGCTATTTTTTGTCTGACAGAGTAATAAGCTACCGAGTGAACTGCCGGTGACCTTCATCATACCCAGTATATAAACCAAACCAATAGTGCCATCAAATACTACCAGTGCGTATTCAGGTGGTGTTGCCAATCCGTTAGGCACTGCATAAAGCACCGCCGATACGGCGGTTAGGCGCACCAGTCCCTGCCAAAAAATCACCGGCGAACGGTTGACCATATCCTTAGATGCCCACATTAAACAGGCTGCAGCCATGGCAAGGAACATGCCGAGCGTCATAAGGGATACGAAATAACCCGCTGCCGGATTAGAGATTGCGCCGTACCAGCAAGCTGCAGCAACCACAAAATCGAATGCGCCTGTCCAATAAACGAATTTTTGTAACATAATTTTTTCCTTTTAAGATGAAGTAGTGATTAATGGGAAATAAATTTTATTTTTTATCGTAACCTTGCTCTCTGAACCAGCTAACCGCGTCTTTAATCGCGGTTTCGATTGGCGTTTGTGGCATGCCTAGTTCGTCAATCGCTTTACTAGGATCAACAAATACATCTTGCATTACATATTTGGAGTTTTTAATGGTCGTCATAGGTGCTTTGCCTGTTATTCTCGACCAAAACTCCATGACTTTAGCAGCTGTTAGCATAGTCTTAGGGGATAAGTAACTGGTGGCAACGTTTGGTATGCCGGCAATGTTACCGACGAGTTGCGCGAGGTCTTTTTGTGAGAGGTTGCCTTGCTTGTTGGCCAATAAATACGTTTCACCGATACGGCCTTTTTCCATTGCCAATAAATGACCCCGAGCAACATCCCGCACGTCAACTGCGCAGAGTCCGCCATCATAATATTGTTTCATTTTACCCTTAAGGATGCTGACGATTAATGAGCCAGTTGGCGTCGGCATGCGGTCACCAGGACCAAACGGAAAGCCAGGGCAGACAATCGTGGCAGGCAGTCCAGAGGCGACCATTCCTTTGACCACGTGGTGACTAATAAACTTAGAGATAATATATTCACTGCCATCTTCCCAGCTGTTGTAAAATGTTTCCTCGTCACTTAGCTGGCCATTACCCAGTACGCCTAAGGCGGCGATGCTGGAAGTAAAAACAATTTTTTTCACGCCTGCTGCTTGGGCTGCTGCCATCATCGCCTGTGCGCCATTGATGTTGACTTTGTGATGCAAAAAAGGGTCCTTTGTCCAGACAGCGAAGAGGGCGGCTAAATGGTAAAGCCCCTCGACACCTTCAACACAGTGCGATAAAGAGGCGGGGTCAAGTAGGTTTCCTTCAACAAATTCCACCGCCATACCATCGAGAGGAGAGCGATCTTCGCCAGGCATTACCATCACGCGGACCTCATCGCCTTGTTCAAGGCACATGCGGGTAACGTGGTTGCCAATGAAGCCGGTAGCGCCGGTAATGAGTACTTTCATAATTGACTCCTGTAAGAATAAATTAAATACAAATGCATTTATAAGCTGGCTTGATCCGCTAATTCAGTGGCCATTGCTAAATAACTGTCGACACGGGTTGCAATCGCGTCAATCGAATCAACCTTCATTCCGCCACTGGCTCCCTGCTTAAGTCTGGCGTAGACGCCTTCAACAATACACGCTTGTTTCCACCAGCTAAAAGCTAGGTAGTAATCTAGTTTCGATAAGTCTAAGCCTGAGCGTTGAGCATACAGCTCAATGACAGCATCACGTTGAATAAAGTGGGGGTTAAGCGTTGGCGGATCCAATAGCCAAGTAATTGAATCTTTGGGTTCGGCCCAATAAAGCAGTGACCAAACAAAATCGGCGATAGGGTCGCCGATCGTACATAACTCCCAGTCCAAAACTGCGGCAATACGGCAGTCATCAGCCAGCACGGTATTATCAAATCGATAATCACCGTGCGCCAGTCCAGGTCGCGTTTGCTCCGCGGGAATATTTTTTGATAAGCGTTGGTGTAGGGCATCGAGAAGCGGCAGTTCACGAATTTTTGCGGCGTCAATTTGCTTACGCCAGCGTTTTAGTTGCCGTTCTATATAATGGCTACGTTTTTTTGCTAATCCCGATAAGCCAACAGCATCGATATCGACTGAATGAAAAGCGACTTGTGTGTCTATTAAGGAATGGGTGGCGGTTAAGCATTGTGATTCAGTAAGATGACTAGCTGAGGCTTGATCGCGAAGAATAAGCCCTTCAACAAAACTCATAACATAAAAAGGCGCTTGATTGACCTTAAGGTCATCACAATAGCCGAGCATTTTAGGGACGGGAACATCACTGTGCTTATCTAACGCGGACATAATGCTCCATTCGCGAGCCATGTCATGCGCAGTGGCTAAGCGTGCTGAGACTGGCGGGCGACGCAGTGCCCAGGTATGGCCTGCCACATCATTCACACGAAAGGTGAGATTTGAGCCGCCGGCGGCGATCAATGAAAAATCGAACGGCGGTGTTGCGCCATCAATATGATGGGCAAGCCACTTACTGACCGCTTCGCTATCAAGGCCTTTAATACTGGTTTCGTTCATGGCGTCTCCATTCCTTGAAGCCCATCCCTTGTTAGCGCAGTCTGAAGTAGATGATGATGGACCATGTTATTGCTCGTTTTTGATGACGTTGACTAAATGACCAAATTTTTGCCAGGCGTCTTTTTTCCGCGTTGGAATGTGCATGGAAGGCAGGCCTTCAACAGCCGTGGTTGATTTCAGTATTTGGCGAGCGACCGTTTGTTTGTGCACCTCGTCGGCGCCATCTGCAATCCGTAATGCTCGGCCAGAGCGGTACATGTATTCCAATGGTAGATCGGTGGTATAACCCAAGGCACCGTGTAACTGTATTGCTCTATCGATAACGGTAAGAAGAATTCGCGGCACGTGAAATTTTAGCATGGCTATTTCGGTTCTCGATTCAGAGCCATGGCCGCCGCGGGTATCCATCGTCCAAGCAGCTTTCAATGTGAGTAGACGAGCAGTCTCAATTTCAACGGCTGATTCTGCGATCGCATCTTGTACCATTTGCAGCTGGCCTAAAGCTTTGCCTTTTGTCTGCCGAGAAACCGCGCGTTCACACATCATTTCAAAGGCCAGATTGCATTGCCCAATAATTCGCATACAGTGATGAATGCGACCACCACCAAGGCGTTTTTGGGCAAGAAGAAAGCCTTCACCGGGTTGACCTATCATGTGATCGAGAGGAACGCGGCAGTTATCGAACAGCACTTCAGAGTGACCGCCAATGCGGTCGCTAATGTATGACGTTTGCTGATTATCAGTGTCGTGCATGGGATGGCTCATGGTGCCGACATCACGAATGACCTTCATGCCAGCTGTGTCGCTTGGAACGATTAACATAGAGGCTCTTTGATGCGTAGCTGCATCGGGATCGGTGACGGCCATTAATACTGTGAAGTCTGAGACTGAGGCGTTCGATGCATACCACTTATGGCCGTTAATCACCCATTCGTCGCCCTCTTGATGGCAACGTGTCGTGATTGCAGTGGGGTCTGAGCTGGCAACGTGTGGCTCTGTTAATGAAAAGGTACTGCGGACTTCACCACGCATTAAAGGGTATAGCCAACGTTGGCGCTGTGCCTCTGTGGCGCCCACTGCCAATAATTCTGCATTGCCAGAATCGGGACCTTGGCAATTAAAAATTTCAGGGGCTAATTCACTACGACCGAGTATTTCATGGATTAAGCCTAGCTTTAGCTGGCCCATA
Organism: uncultured Cellvibrionales bacterium; assembly: GCA_937897785.1. Classification (GTDB taxonomy): domain Bacteria; phylum Pseudomonadota; class Gammaproteobacteria; order Pseudomonadales; family UBA7434; genus UBA7434. The sequence goes on from CALCNB010000205.1 coordinate 7,800, forward strand.
CCTTGGCCGCCGTGTTCAGGTCCGAGGTGGGGCGACCAGAGATTTTTCGCTTTAACTTTGTCTTTGAGAGGAGCCCAAAGTTGGTCGAGTTGCGTCTGATTGAGCCCACCTTGAATCAGTTCTATCGGAATAATTTCGTTATCGACAAAGTCCCGAATCCAATCGAGCTGGTGTTGAAATTCTGTCTCGGTAGAGAAGTCCCAGGCCATTTAGTACTCCGATGTTGCATAGTTGATACGTCAATCAAAAAAGACATTAGTCATTCGGGTGCGCAGCGTCAAGATCCCAATTATCAAGTAGGATTTTATTGGCGTACCAGGTATTCCAATGCTCGGTTAGGTATTGGATCTTACCTTGGTCATTAAAACGAAAAACAAAACAATAAACATTTTTATAATCTTTACCTGAGTTGGTTTTACTGTGTTGCGTGTGTTGTCGCATAACATAATCATTATCGGCAATCACCAGTAAGTCAGTGAATCGATTAGTTGATAAGTCGTATGAGTCAGTCCCTGAATTGGGTTGGTCTTGACCGGCACCATAGAGTATCTTTTTAATCGTCTCGATGCCCTTATGCTCGGTTTTTCCTTCAAGGCCAGGTAATCTCGGAAGGCCGTTCCACCAAATGGCATCGTCTGCAAATAAACTGGCGGGATCACCGCAACTGCCATCAAATAATGAATTGGCGCTGGCGATATTGTTTTTTTCTTGTTCCGAATATTGAGGCATGATAAATAATCTCTGACAAAGTTATGAATTGTTAAAGTGGTTCCAGCTAAGTACTTCCTTGACGGGCTTTCTATAAGCTGGTTTAAAGTCGGTGCCGATAGTATAGGCGATTGGAAATAAGCCAACTTGAGTATATTGATCAAAAGGAATGCCTAGTAATTCGGCGAGTTCTTGCTCTCGCCAAAGATGGGCTGTAGTCCATGCACTGCCTAACCCCTGAGACCGCAATGCTAAAAAAAAGCTCCAAACGGCTTGGATAATAGAGCCGTAAGAGCTGGCTTGCATGAAGACGCCTGCATTTTCGACTCGGCCTGACATCAGCGGGATTAATATTGCAGGCGCCTTAGCTAAATTTTCTCGCAGGTAATCGACGGATTGATTGATCTTGTTAAAGCCGGGGATATCGGCTCCCATATAGTTTTCGCCGACAGCGTCGCCGAGTAACGCAACATAATCGTCCATAGCGGCATTATAAATGCTTGCGATTGATGTGATCGTTGTTGGATCATCGATAATAAGCCATTTCCAAGTGTTCATGTTTGAGCCATTAGGTGCTTGAAGCGATAGCTCAAGGCAGTCTTCTAATAGCTGTCTAGCAATGGGCTTAGAGAAGTCGAGTCGTTTACGAACGCTTCGAGTAGTCGTCAATAATTCTCTTGCATTAAGGTCAAGCATAATGAAATTTGCTCCACTGTCTGTCAATAAGCTAAGGGTTTAATTCTTACTCTTTGGACGCGGTTGAGCAATAGTTGACATGGTTAATTAACTGTTATGTGAGGGTTTGAAAAAGTTAGTAGGTAGGGTGATGGGTGGTCAAGCTAGTTTCGAGTATCCAGCTTATTCATCTTCGCCAAAGCGGTTGTTTATTAATTCCTTTATCGCTTGCATCGCGATCTCTTCATCAGAGCCGCTCGCGGTGATGAATAATTGATTGCCTTTTGCGGCTGCTAAAAGCATGACTGACATGATGCTTTTCCCATCAACCTGCTTGTCATTGAAAGTGAGTGATATTTCACTGGCAAATTGATTGCTCACATCGACCAGCTTATTTGCTGCTCTGGCGTGTAAGCCAAGCTTATTTTGAATGATGATTTTTTCTTCAATCATAGAGCTGTTTACTGTCTCAGTAACATAATGATTATGTGAGGCTAATTAAAGTCAATATTTTCACATCAATTAAGCGTTATTTTTCTTGCGTAATTCACGGTGCCGAATTTGAATGATATCCATTTGTTGTTTGAAATGCTGGTGTAAAGCATTTGCCACGAATACAGATCGATGTTGACCGCCAGTACAACCAATAGAGACTGTGGTATAGCTTCGATTAGTTTGTTTAAATTTAGGTAGCCAGATGGCTAGAAAATTAATAATGCTATCAATCATTGTCACCACATCTTCTTCCTTACCAAGATATTCGATAATTTCTTTATCGTTGCCATTAAAGGGACGAAGTGCTTTATTCCAATAGGGGTTAGGCAAGCATCTGACATCAAAAACAAAATCAGAATCAACGGGAATATGACTTTTGTAGCCGAATGATTGAATCAGTAATGACATCTCATTGGCGGGTTTGTCACTGATTCGATCGCTAATAATTTCTCTTAATTCATGAAAGGTCATTTTGCTGGTTTCGATAATTAAGTCAGCCATTTGCGCGATACTGTCAAGTAGTTCTGCTTCTTGAATTATGGCCTCTGATAGTGATACTGACCCGCTACTTAGCGGATGTTTTCGCCGGGTTTCTGAAAATCGTTTAATGAGTGTATTGTTGTCTGCGTCAAGATAGATGATGTTGGTATCGATATCAGCAGGAATATTTTTAAATATGATTGGAAACTGAGACAGTTCATCATGGTTATTTCTAGCATCAATGCTGACAGCCACTTTACTTTGAGATGTTGCTCTTGTTCCATTCTTAAATGACTGCATTGCTAATGCGGGTAGAAGACTGGCAGGTAAGTTATCTACGCAATAGAAGCCTAAATCTTCTAGCATATTCAGTGCGCTACTTTTTCCCGATCCTGATCGCCCACTAATAATCAATAGTTTCATTGGTATTCCATAGTCATAATTTTATCAGCCACTCTTAGTGACTATCATCGGTTAGAAGCAGATACAGCTTGGCTGGGTCTTGAGCTTGGCGAATCGCTTGGCAGATTTCAGTTTGAGTTAATTTCTCTGCCATTAATGCCAGCGTTTGCAAATGGTCATCGTTGGCATCGGTTGGTACTATCAACGCCCATAAAAGATCAACGTTTTTTCCATCACTTGCATCAAATGAGACGCCGCCATCAGTAAGAGTGATAATGGCGCAGAGCGGTTCGCAGCAGTCGGCATAGCGGCAATGGGGTATGGCTATGCCATCACCAAGTCCTGTGGTGCCGAGTTTTTCACGATCTGTTAATGCATCAAAAACCAGATCTTTACTAATGCTGGGAATATCTTTTGCAAACAGCTCAGAAACGGCTTGCAAAGATTTTTTTTTACTCGATAAGCTTACTTGTAATGCGATTCGAGTAGGACTTAATAAAGGCTTGAGTTTCATTGCTTATTAGAAAGTCCCTGGCTGCTTTCATGATATGGTATGCGGATCGTCAACAATGACTTCGGCTGCATTCTTAACGCTGTCACGACGATGTTTGCCCTGTGACTTTTCCTTGTATTTGATTATTTGCCGATCTAATTTGTCCGTTAAGTTATCTATAGCGCTATACATATCTTCGTGTCCAGCGTTAGCGAAAAGATCAGCTCCTGCTACGTGAATAGATGCTTCGGCTTTTTGGACCATTTTTTCTACTATTAATGTAACGTCTATTTTAGTTATTTGATCGGAATATCGCTCAAATCGATTCAGCTTGCTTAATACGTATTCTCTCATTGGATCGCTTACAATAACATGATGCCCACTAATATTGACTCTCATATAGGTCTCCCAGTTGATTTTGAATCTGTATTGATTGATAAGGGTTACATTCCATTCTTGAAATAAGCGGAATATTTTCACTCCCTTAATTTCAAGCAGTGTAACTAATTAGACCTCCTGTATACGTGATAAGTTTCAATAAATGAGTAAAGAAAATGCGCGCTAAAAAGTTTTATAGTCCTAGACTAGCTCAAATGGGGGCTGAATCCAAGTAGAATCGAACGAACTTTTTAGCCGATTATTTTTCGTTCATTTGAGGGTGGAATCATCATTGATTCTCGGTACTTAGCGACAGTTCGTCTAGCAACAGTAATTCCCTGCTCAGCTAACATAATGGCTAGTTTGTTATCGCTCAAGGGTTTGCGAGTATTTTCATGGGCGATTATTTTTTTTATGATCGCTCTAATGGCGGTTGAGGAGCATTCTCCACCTGAATCAGTTGAGACGTGACTTGAAAAAAAGTACTTTAATTCAAAGATACCTCTTGGTGTATGCATGAATTTTTGAGTGGTTACTCGCGATATAGTCGATTCATGCATTTCTACATCGGTCGCAATGTCATGAAGAACTAAGGGTTTCATTGCTTCTTCACCGAGCTCGAGAAAATTATTTTGATGCTCGACAATTTTTGTAGCAACTTTTAATAAGGTTTCGTTTCTACTGTGCAGGCTTTTCAAGAACCATTTTGCTTCCTGTAAATTGTCTTTTAAAAAATTATTGTCAGTGCTGGTATCGGCGCGTTTAATCAGTGATGCATATTGATGATTGATTTGTAGATTGGGCGCAATGTCGGGGTTAAGCTTAACTTGCCAGCGGTTATTTATTTTATCGACATAAACATCGGGTATAACATACTCGGCTGTGTTGTTGTTAAAGGATTCGCCAGGGCTTGGGTTGAGGCTTTTAATCAGCTCAATAACGGCCGCTAGTTCACGCTCTTTGAGTTTAGTACGTCGAATGAGTTGGCTATAATCACGAGAGGCTAGCAGATTAAGGTGTCGATCAATCACTTCTGCAGCTTTTTCTCGCCAAGGTGTATCGCTTGGTAATTGCGAGAGCTGAATCATTAGGCAGTCAGTAAGGTCAAGACTAGCGACTCCGACGGGATCAAATTGTTGGAGGCGATGACGCACGGCTTCGATTTCGTCGATTTCGACCTCGAGCTGTGCATCAAAGGTTTGAAGTAGTTCTTCTGGCGTTGTTTCCAATAGCCCGCTCGGTTTTAGAGCATCAATAATGGCAATTGCAATGCAGCGGTCTTTTTCGCTCATTGGCGTGAGGTTTAACTGCCAAGCTAAATGACTCGACAGTGTTTCAGCCGTTGAATTTCGGTGATCAATATCTGGGATTTCATTAAATTCATAGTTGTTATTCTGTGCTGGGCTACTTGAGTGGGTGTAAATATCATCCCATTTGGTATCAATGCTTAGCTCATCTGGGATATTTTCCTGCCAGTTGCTATCTTGATTGATGTCGATAGCTTCATCATTGGCGTCAAAGTTGTTATCGGACTCTTTGGCAGTTTCATCAAAGTTGTTCAGGGGTTCAGAGAATGCAGGGTCGCTGTCATTGCTTTTGCTCTCATTATTATTGTCTCTCTTGTTGGTAGAGGTATTTTTATCTTCTTCATAATTTGTATCATCTAAAATTTCAAGCATGGGGTTACTGTCG
>CALCNB010000206.1 GCA_937897785.1 uncultured Cellvibrionales bacterium
CAAAAGTACCAAGCCTTGTCTTGGTCGGCGGTCATGCAGTTGCTGAATCAATTTTACTATGACACCAAGGCGGCTTATCCGAATCGATTTTTAGGTAATCGGGTGAAGCAGTGGTTGTTTTATTTGCAGATGCATTATCCGGAAGCCAAAGCCTTATTCGATACGATTAAGCGTTATCGACAACCGCAGGAATTCGAAGCGGTGCTGGGCTTACCGCAGGCCTAAGCTGCCTATCAATAGCGACGACGGCTAAATCACTTTGACCCAACTTTTTTCTTCGACTCTGCGTTGTATCTTCCAACTACCATCGACTTTTACATAGTCATCTAAGTACCACAGGCCACACATCATTAATTTACCCTGCCCTTCTTTAGCGGCCATTTCCATCGGATTGAAACACATAATACGGCCTGTTGCTTGGTCAATATCATGCTCAGTGGCCAAGGTGATTTGGCAATTAGCATTGAGATGTTGATGGCTTGGAAAGGCATCAGTCAATGACCTTTGTAAGAAATCAATCGTTTCGGGTAGATTGCCCTTCTCACCACCTAATGCGGTGTAGTCAATAAAGGCATCGTCGGTAAATACTTCATTCAGTTGATCAAATGCCTTGGCATCAATCAACTCAGCGTAGCGATACAGTAAATCGTGGATTTCAAGTTTGGCAGAGACTTGTTCGAGGGTGTAAGCCATAAGTGGATTATCCTTATATAACAGCCTAGAAAATGAAAGCTGACTAACCAGCTTTAAAACTAATAATAAGAATACCGTAATAAGGCGTGGTTAAAGTTGGCGATAAGTTAATTATCGCCAATCGAAAGACGATTAACTCTCGACAAAAGCCCGTTCAATCACGTAGTGGCCTTGGTTGCCGCTGCGCACCTCATTAAATCCTCGCTCATCTAAGATAGCACACATATCTTTGAGCATGCTGGGGCTACCACAGAGCATAAACCGATCATCCGCTACGTTTGGCTTTGGCAGACCAAGGTCAAGAAATAATTTACCGCTGGTCATCAGGTCGGTTAAACGACCATTGTTTTTATAAGGTTCACGGGTCACAGTAGGGTAGTAAAGCAGTTTTTCACGGACCATCTCGCCAAAATATTCGTGTTGGGGCAGCTCATTCTCGATGTAGTTGCTGTAAGCCAATTCAGACACCTCTCTCACCCCATGAGCGAGAATGATTTTATCGAATTGCTCATAGACCTCAAAGTCTTTGATAATACTCATAAAGGGGGCTAAGCCCGTGCCAGTGCCTAATAGGTATAAGTTTTTTCCAGGCAGCATTTCATCGGTGACCAGCGTCCCCAGTGGTTTTTTACCGATTAACACTTCATCGCCAACTTTTAAATGCTGTAATTTCGATGTCAGTGGGCCATCGGGGACTTTAATGCTAAAAAATTCCAGCTCATCTTCGTAATTTGCACTGGCGATGCTGTAGGCGCGTAATAGGGGTTTTCCTTCATGTTCAAGGCCAACCATCACGAAGTGACCATTTTTAAAGCGAAAACCAGCATCTCGGGTGGTTTTAAAGCTAAATAAACTGTTGTTCCAATGATGGACGTCAGTCACGGTTTCGGTCATTAACTTAGCCATTCGTTTTCCTCAAACAAAATTATCGTCTCAAGCTAGGAAGTTCACTATATAAGGCAATTATCAATAGGTATAGCGGGATATAAAGATATAATATATTTGTTTTTCCGATATAATAACTGCACTACAGTTTATTGATATCATTTATCAAATAATAACAGTTATCATTTGATAAATCAATGTGACTGACAGTGACTATTTGTTGCTGTCATTTATCTGGCTTAACCTAGAGGCACCAGACAGTGAAATTTACCCTACGACAACTTCAAGTATTTCTTGCCACGGCGCATTATCAAAATATTAGCCGAGCGGCCGATAGTCTTTCGATGTCTCAGTCTGCGGCGAGTGGTGCACTTCGCGATTTAGAGCAGCGCTATGATGCGCAACTCTTTGATCGGGTGGGGAAACGATTACGGCTCAATATGCTAGGTCAATCGCTTCGCCCCTTAGCTGAGGCCTTAATCTCAGGCGCAGAGGATGTTGATGTTGTTTTGCGGCAGCAAATGCCTGCGGGGCGATTACGTGTTGGCGCAACACTAACTATTGGTAATTACATCGCAATACCGATTATTGCTAATTTTAAAAGGGATTATCCTGAAGTGAGTGTTCGCTTACATGTCGCTAATACAGCGCATATTGCCAAGCAGGTACTGGATTTTGAGCTAGACGTCGGTTTAATAGAGGGCGAGTATTCACACTCAGATCTTCAGGTGCAGCCATGGTGTCATGATGAGTTAATGATTTTTTGTTCGCCAGAACACCCTTATGCGACTAAAAAAAATCTAACCGATGAGGACTTAATCAAGGCCCAATGGATTCTGCGTGAGCATGGCTCAGGCACACGGCAAACCTTTGATCGCGCCATGCACGGTTTAATCAATGAGCTGGATGTGCACTTGGAGTTTGAGCATACCGAGGCCATTAAGCGGGCCGTTGAAGCGGGTCTAGGGCTTGGCTGTTTATCGGTTATTCCGCTAGCCGATGCCTTTAAAAGGGGCAGTTTGGTGCCATTAAAGGTGAAACATCGCGATATGAGCAGGCAATTCTACTTTGTCACGCATAATAAAAAGTTTCCTTCACGGGGACTTCAATCGTGGCTCGACTGTTGCCGTGCCACGCACCCAGAGACAACTTAGCTACCTAGACTGGCTTTAATACCTTGATAGAAGATGACTAACACGCCGGCCGGGGCGATAAAACGTAAGCTAATAAACCATAGGTTGAATAAGCCAGTCGATAAACCATCGATCTCTTTGCGCACCCGGGTATAGCCGAGCTTCCAACCCACAAACAACGCAATTAAAAGCCCACCTAGCGGTAACATAATATTGGCAGTTAAATAGTCCAAGCGATCAAAGACCTCGCTCGAGTAAATACTTGCCACGCCGCCTAGCCAGCATAATAGGCTTAGACCGACAGTGGCCAGCAAGCGCGAACTGCCGAGCTTTTCTAGCCATGCGATACCGGGCTCGATGAGTGAGATCGATGAGCTTAACGCCGCAATAGCCACTAAAACAAAAAAGCCCGTGCCAAAGAAGGCACCGCCCCACATACCTGAAAAGGCAATAGGCAGCGTTTCAAATAATAAGCCTGGCCCAGAGCCGGGTGCCAGACCACTGGCAAACACCAGTGGAAAAATAGCCATGCCGGCAATTAAGGCGATCAACGTATCTAGCCCGGCAACAACGATCACTGCGCTGGAAATTGATTGATCATTTGACATATAAGAACCGTACACCATGACGGTTCCCATGCCTAAGCTAAGGGTAAAAAAAGCATGGCCCATGGCGATTAACACTGATTGACTGGTCAGCTTGCTAAAGTCAGCGGCAAACATAAAATTTAAGCCCTTCTGAAATTCGCCGTTTTTAAAGGCGTACCACAGCAACAGTAAAAGCAAAGCAAATAAAATGGGCATTAAAATATTTACGGCATTACCGATGCCACGTGTGACGCCGAGTCCAACAATGGTTGCTGTGGCAAGTATAAAAACGCTATGCCATAGCAATTGCCGTTCGCTATCTTGGGCTAAATCGCCGAATCTGGCAGCGATAATTTGGGCGTCTTGGCCGATATAGGCTGAACTGGCACTTTGAAACACATATTCCAGCGACCAGCCAGCCACCACGCTGTAATACATGAGAATCATGATCCCGGCGGCCACGCCCATCAGACCAATAAACGCCCAAATCTTACTGGCGCCGGCGGCACGTGCTTGCGACAGCACGGCGTGAACTGGGTTGGCTCGACCTTTTCGACCAAGCAGTACCTCAGCCATCATAATTGGCACGCCAAACATCATAATGCAGATCAGATACATGAGAACAAAGGCGCCGCCGCCATTTTCGCCGGCAATATAAGGAAATTTCCAAATATTACCCAGTCCAACTGCGGCGCCAGTGGTGGCTAAAATATAGGTCCAACGGTGAGTCCAAACGGGGTAATGGGTTGATGATTGAGCAGACATAGCGACCCTTTGTGTTGCATTAAATGGTTAGAGCAGTTCGTCGAGCTGGCCTTTAGCGAAAACTAAAGGCGCCTCTCAGCACTAAAATACCATTTATCAATCAACACGCAAGTGTCTTTTTGCCGAATAGCGTTGCCGTTTAGTCAGTCGGGTTAATGGCCGCCAGATGATCGAGAGCCTCACTGTATTCAGTGATTAATCGCATCATGATATCGCGACAGGATTCAATTTGATTGATTTGTCCTACCACTTGTCCAACAGGGTTGAAAGCCACTTTTTGGGTTTCGCCACTGCCGGCATAGCGGTGGGTGCGGCGCGTAGCGTCAAAGGTTAAATATCCTTGTAGCGGCATGGGCAATGGGTCTGGGGTATCGGGTCTATCCCAAGCGTCGGTCCATTCATTTTTCAGCATTCTCGCAGTTTTACCCGTGAAGGAACGCGACCGAATCGTGTCTTCAGAGCTGGCATTCATGTAGGACTCGCGTTGTGCCGGTTCTGCGGCTGCCTCGGATGCATTGAGCCACATAGACCCCATCCAGACGCCTTCAACACCCATACTCATGGCTGCCAACATCTGACGACCATTGGCTATCCCGCCTGCCGCTAGCACCGGCAAGGGTGCAACCGCGTCGACCATTTGTGGCCAAAGCACCATTGACGTGACTTCACCGGCATGACCGCCACCTTCAGAACCCTGACAAATAATAAAATCAAGGCCGGCATTCTTATGATTAATGCCGTGTTTTAGTCGACCAGCGAGTGCGCCGATTAAACGACCGGATTGGTGAACTTGATCGACAATATTTGCCGGTGGGGTGCCTAGCGCATTGACGATCATTCGGCATTTGTCTCTTGTTAGCGCTTCATCAACCAGTAACTGAGCCTGTGCTTCAGAAAAACTTAAGGTGACTTCATCGTCGCCCTCCGGCCAAGCTGGCACATTATGGTCTTTCAGTAAGCCTTCGGCGAATTCGCGATGCTGCTCAGGGATTGCCGCTTGCAGCATTTCGACTAATTTATCAGGATCGGTTTCACCCTGACCTTCATATTTTTGCGGGATCGCCGTATCGACACCGTAGATATGGTCGCCAATATGGGCATCGATCCAATCGAGCTCTTCTTTTAATTGTTTAGGCGAAAACCCGACAGCACCTAAAACGCCAATGCCGCCGGCCTTGGACACCGCAACGACCACATCACGGCAGTGGGTGAAGGCGAATATAGGCAGCTCAACGCCGAGTTTCTTACATAGCTCTGTTTGCATGGGTCTCTCCTAAAAATCATATTAACGACAGCCGCTACGGTACTGTTCATTAGCGTATTTGCCAATAGCGGTTAACACTTTGTGGATAGCAAAAACAATCAAATCGAAGCATTTGGCTTTGTCGAGACGTTTTCTCCAATAAAACCAGCAAAATAATGCATTTTACTTCATGGATACGGGAATAATACCGCGGCACTGGGGAGATTGGCTTTAAAGCGGCATGGGCTTGTGTATAATCGCGCCGCTTTGACGTTTGTCGTCATGGCTAATGCCATTTAGGAGTGCCACCACAGTGACTGAACAACTCAATACCCAAGAGCTGCGTAATATCGCTATTATTGCTCACGTTGACCATGGCAAGACCACCTTGGTCGATAAGCTATTAGAGCAGTCTGGGACGCTCGATCGTCGTGATCAAGGCACTGAAAGAATCATGGATTCGAATGATCAGGAAAAAGAGCGTGGCATCACTATTTTAGCCAAAAACACAGCGATTAACTGGCAAGGCCATCACATTAATATTGTTGACACCCCCGGCCATGCTGATTTTGGCGGGGAGGGTGAGC
>CALCNB010000207.1 GCA_937897785.1 uncultured Cellvibrionales bacterium
AAAGACTTCTGGTACTTTTGCGCACAAAGTGAATAATATATTCAATTACTGTGGCGTACGTTGAGCGATGAACAGCCTTTCTTTTCTGACTCTGAGATAAAAAGATATCCTCACAATAAATAAGTGTTTCGAAAACTATTGTATATGCAACCTAAAATCATTCGTTGAGGACCATTTACCGCTAGGCAGAGCGATGAATATCAGTGTCATTCAATTTGATGGCCAGCAATTAAGCCTGAGCGCGCCGCTCGCGCTTAATAACAACGATAAGGGCACTGCCTTCGGTGGTAGCTTATATTGCCTAGCCGTCATGTGTTGCTGGAGTTGGTTCTATCTTCGCTGTCTAGATACGCGCATTGAGCCCATTGGAGTACCCAACATTGTGGTAACCAAAGCCAGTATTGATTATTTGCTGCCAGTCACCGATGAAACGATCATCGCGACTTGCCGGCTTGACGATGAAGCCATTTGGCAAGGTTTTGTCGATCACTACAGCGCAAAAGGCAGTGCAAAAATTCAGCTCGATGCCACAATCTACACAGGCAATAATGCTATTAAGCAAAAAGCGGTTACCTTTACTGGCAGCTACGGACTGATGGGGGCTTATTAGTAGGCCTTGACTAACTATCTGCAAGAAACATCCATGTATCTAAAACGCTGTCTGGATTTAACGAAACGCTATCAATACCCTGCTCCATAAGCCAGCGAGCAAAATCTGGATGGTCTGAAGGACCTTGGCCACAAATGCCTACGTAGCGGTCCATTTTCTTACAACTTTGAATGGCCTTGCTGAGTAAAGCTTTGACTGCATCATTTCGCTCATCGAATAGATGTGCGACTAAAGCCGAATCGCGATCTAATCCTAACGTTAGTTGAGTTAAGTCGTTAGACCCAATAGAGTAACCATCAAAATACTTTAAAAATTGTTCCGCTATTAAGGCATTGGCAGGTAATTCACACATCATAATGAGCTTTAAACCGTGCTCTCCACGATTAAGCAGGTGTAGAGATAACAAATCAGAGACTTGCTTAGCTTCACCTGGAGTCCGAACAAATGGAATCATCACCTCGACATTCTCGAACCCCATTTCCTCTCTAACTTTCTTTATAGCTCTACACTCTAATGCGAAACAATCGAGGAAACTGGGCTTAATGTAACGAGAAGCGCCCCTAAAACCTATCATAGGGTTTTCTTCATCAGGTTCATACAAGGTGCCACCAACAAGATGTGCGTATTCATTCGATTTAAAATCTGACATTCTAACGATAACGCGCTTAGGGTGAAAAGCCGCAGCAATAGTTGCGATTCCTTCGGATAACTTCTCAACATAAAAATCAATCGGGCTACTATAGCCAGCTATACGCCGACTAATATTACGCTGTAAATCTTTATCAAGCTCCTCATAATTAAGTAGTGCCTTAGGGTGTATCCCTATCATGCGATTAATAATAAACTCAAGTCGAGCGAGACCTACACCATCATTGGGTAATGATTGAAACGCAAAAGCTCTATCAGGATTGCCAACGTTAAGCATAATTTTAAAAGGAATCGGTGGCATGGAGGCAATGTCATTACGTTTAATAGAAAAATCAAGCTTGCCTTGATAAATAATGCCGTTGTCACCTTCTGCACAACTCACCGTTACCCATTCACGATCGCTGAGTTTATCTGTAGCATCGATACAGCCGACTACCGCTGGAATGCCTAGTTCTCGGGCTATAATTGCGGCATGACAGGTTCTGCCACCACGATTAGTCACAATCGCGGCCGCTTTTTTCATTACGGGCTCCCAATCAGGATCGGTCATATCGGTGACTAAGACATCTCCATCCTGCACCTGATCCATTTCATTTATATTATCGATAATGCGAACTTGGCCTGCGCCTATACGTTGCCCAACGCTTCTACCTTCGACCAATATCTTGCCTTTTTCTTGTAACAAGTAGCGTTCGATAGTTGAATGTCCCTGCCTGCTTTTTACCGTTTCTGGTCTTGCTTGTACAATATAGATACAGCCATCGTCACCATCTTTTGCCCATTCAATATCCATCGGACACTGATAATGTTGCTCAATAATGAGAGCTTGTTTGGCGAGCTCATTAATTTCTTCGTCAGTCAAACAGAATGACAGTCGATGCGCTTCACTAACGTCAACCGTAGTCACAGAATGATCGGTTGACCCTTGCTCATCATAAATCATTTTAATGGCTTTACTGCCTAGGTTACGACGCAAAATGGCTGACTTATTTTTTTGTAAAGCCGTTTTAGAAACATAAAACTCATCAGGATTAACAGCACCTTGCACCACCGTTTCACCCAGTCCATAGGCCGCGGTGATAAAAATAACGCCATCAAAGCCTGACTCCGTATCAAGGGTAAACATAACGCCTGAGCAAGCCGTTTCAGAACGGACCATGCGTTGAACGCCGGCACTAATGGCAACATCATGATGATCGAATCCTTGATGAACACGATAG
>CALCNB010000208.1 GCA_937897785.1 uncultured Cellvibrionales bacterium
ACTATTGCAGCCACAGCCAAGCATTTTGCAGGTTATGGCTTTGTCGAAGCGGGGCGCGATTACAACACGGTAGACGTCAGTAATAGCACCTTATGGAATGTCATTCTGCCTCCATTTAAAGCCGCTGCTGAGGCCGGTGTGGCGACCTTCATGAACGCGTTTAATGACTTTGATGGGGTGCCAGCAACGGGCAGTCATTATTTACAGAATACCATTTTGAAAGAGCAGTGGGCTTTTCCAGGTTTGGTTGTGTCCGATTGGGATTCTATCGGTGAAATGGAAGAGCACGGCTACAGTCGCGATTTAGCCGATGCGGCTCGTCAAGCGATTAATGCGGGCAATGATATTGATATGGAATCAGCAGCCTATCTCGATCATTTAGAGGCCTTAATTGAGTCAGGTGAGGTGAGTGAGCAAACGCTTGATAATGCGGTGCGGCGTGTGCTGCGCTTAAAGTTTGCCTTGGGTTTGTTTGATGATCCTTTCCGTTACGCTGATGAAGAGCGAGAGCAACGATTGGTGGGGCATGCTGATCATCATGCGGCCGCTCGTGATGCGGCTCGAAAATCTGCGGTGTTATTAAAAAACCATAAGAATATCTTGCCGCTCAAAAAACAGGGCCAGAAAATTGCCGTGATCGGCCCCTTAGCCAACGACAAAGACAGCCCCTTAGGAAACTGGCGTGCCATGGCAGTCGCTCAATCGGCGGTGTCGTTGCTTGAGGGGGTTCGTTCTGCCGTGGCGGATCATGACCGAGTGTTGTATGCCGAAGGTGCGGCCTTGGTAACTGGCCCGCGCGCCTTTGCCAGTTATCTGACATTAAATGAGGAGGACCGCTCGGGCTTTGCAGCGGCAGTTGCTGCCGCCAAGCAGGCTGATGTGGTGATTATGGCGCTCGGTGAAGACGCCTATCAATCGGGCGAGGGGCGCAGTCGCACCACACTGGCTTTGACCGGTTTGCAGCAGGAATTATTTGATGCCGTTGCGGCAGTGAATGACCGAATTGTATTGGTGTTAATGACGGGTCGACCGTTGGTGATCGGTGATCTTGCCGATCGTTCGGCGGCCGTTCTTCAAGCTTGGCATGCCGGCTCACAAGCGGGTCATGGTCTGGCTGATGTCTTGTTCGGTGATTACAACCCCTCGGGTAAATTACCGATGAGTTTTCCGCATAATGTCGGTCAGTTGCCCTTGTATTACAATCAAAAAAATACCGGTCGTCCTGGCCCTGGCGGCGATGTTTTTTGGTCGCGATATGCTGATGCTCCTAATGAAGCACTCTATCCCTTTGGTTATGGCTTGAGTTACACGAGCTTTGAGTACAGCGATCTTGAGTTAGCACAGTCGACCCTTCCGCTCGGTGAGCCAGTGGCGGTGACCGTTCAGTTAACTAACAGTGGTGCGTATGCGGGCAGTGAGGTCGTGCAATTATATATTCGTGATCGTGTGGCCAGCACCATTCGCCCGTTAAAGGAGCTTAAAGGGTTTCAAAAAGTCAGCTTGGCTGCTGGCGAAACTCAGCAGTTACGTTTTATTTTGGGCCCTGATGAATTGGGCTTTTATAGCGGCGATGGTCGTTTCCAGATCGAGCCGGGTAACTTCGATGTATTTGTTGGTGGTAGCTCTGTCGATACGCTTCAGGCTAGCTTTGAATGGCTTGAGGTTGAGTAAATGACGGTGTTACTCTGACATCAGTTTGTCGCGTACGGCCATTAATGTTTTGCCGTAGTAATTTTGCCCTCTGCGATCTCTACCGCAGCCCCAAAAGTAATCGTATTGGCTGTTTTCAATGATTTGATTGGGATGTGAGTCGATCAACTGCTGAGCAATTTCAGGGTAGGTACGACATTTAGTATAGATAGCTCTTGTCATAAAAGCCTGTTTGGTCGTTTTCCAGTCGGCACGGATTTTTTTTAATCGTGAGCGTCCTGCTTTGCGTGCTTGTCTAGGATTTTTTGCCTGACGAATTTTAGCTTGTTGTTCAGGCGCGGTGAATTTCATTGCTTGAAAATAATGTTCGACACTAGGCCAAATAGCATCGTCCAGTTTAAATGGCGAATAGGCGAAACTCGATAGGGGTTCACTGCTATCGCTACGCGATAAAAATATTGCTTGTTGGTTAATGTCTGGAAAAATCGCCATCATTAAGTTCTCGCTCGATGTAAACGGTTGCTACTGTGGCTAATAAAGTGTTTCAAACTGTTGCCGCTCACTATTATAATTTTCTAATTGGCCATTAGCGAGATTAAAATACCAGCCGTGCAAGGTCATTTTTCCGTGTTTTAATTTATCCTCCACCCATGGATATGCTTTGAGTCGATCCAGTGAGCAGATAATCGATCGCCGACTGCAACAACAAGACTGCTCATCGAGACTGTCATGCGGCATATCGGTTAAGACCTGTTTTGCAGTCGGTTCAAGTAAGGCTGTCCATTTGTCTAATGCTTGTTCGGCATCAACCCTATCCATTAAGCGAGTAAGTAAGGATCGAACGCCACCACAGCGCGAATGGCCCATCACAATAATCTGTTCAATATTCAAATAACAGACAGCGAATTGAATGGCCGCCTGCGTTTCTTGGTAGGCACTGTCTTGTTGAAAAGGCGGCACGATATTGGCCATGTTGCGAATCACCATTAAATCACCGGTTTCGGCATGCGTGATAATGGCGGGATCAACCCTCGAATCACAGCAGGCGATCATTAAAATTTTAGAGTGTGCACCATATTGGGACAATTTGGAGAATTTGCCATCCACATCACTTTGATAGTCGAGTTGGAATTGTTTAAACCCATCAATTAAGTGTTTGATTTCATTCATATAAATAGCCAACCTAAGAAGATTACTAGTGATTAAAAAAACATGACACAATCTTATGAGCAATTTTTAGACCAAACTTAGGCGTGGCGACAGTAATCGCGATAGTTAACTCGATAGTTATCGAGATAGCTATCGAGTTAAATTGCTAGGTAAACAGCTATGAAATGAGTCTAGCTAGCCGAGAATCACGTATTTTAAAATAGCATTCATGATGCGGTTGATCGCATTATAAGGATGCTCGGCTATAGCAAAATCTACCGTTTAGAAAAATTTACTCAGCAAATGAAACGTTTATTATGAATAGTCTTCTGTCTGAAAAACAATACGATATAGCTGTTATTGGCGCAGGTATAGCCGGTAGTTATTGTGCCGACCGTTTGCAGGCCGCGGACTTGCAAGT
>CALCNB010000209.1 GCA_937897785.1 uncultured Cellvibrionales bacterium
ATCATCGACATGCAACCACTCACGAACAGGTTTACCACTGCCCCATACATCAACATGAGGCGAATCGTTCTGCTTTGCTTCAACAAACTTCATGATTAACGCACCCAACGCATGTGATCGCTCGGCTTCAAAGTGATCTTCAGGACCGTACATGTTGGATAAAATAATATTCATTACATCAAGCTTGTATTGTTGAGCATAAGCCCAAGCGCCAACCCAAGAAGCCTTCCTTACGAACCCATAGACCATCACCGACTCATGTAATGGCCCATCCCAAAATTGATCCTCTTTAAATAACGTTGCATCGCCTGGATAGGCGCAATTAGAAATGGGATTCACTACTCGTGTCACGCCAAATTGTTGTGCTGCTTCCAGTAAATTTAACGTCATTTGCAGATTGTTCTGAAATAACTCGACAGGATGCTGGTGGCCAAACTGAATGCCACCCACAAAAGCGGCGCAGTTAAGAATGTAGTCGGGTTTAGTGTCGACCATCAAATCACTTAATTCAGAGCGATTGCGTAAATCGACCCCCAAGCTTTTCGATGTTGCCGTAAACGGCAGGCCTTTAGCTTGTAACTGCCGTGAAACGCGTTTACCTAAAAAACCAGTTGCACCTGTAAGTAGAATCATTTTCACTCTCAAAACTCAAATATTGATATTAAGTGTTTGATAAATATAATCATTAAATCTCAACCACCACGACCTGACAGGCGAATAAATAACGGCTATTATTAACGAAAGGTGGCGAAAAACTATGCCAATGACACAGCTATCACGTGTTTTGCCTTATATACTATAGCTGATAGTCTCAGCGAGGCATAAATAATATCCGTTTTATCATAGCATTTAAAAGGCGCAGGTCATGCAGTTCAATTCATCACTACGGCTAATTGCTACGTTTACCGTCAACGACAGCAAAACATCTGTAGCCAGTCATCATGACTTCGCCTTTAATCGCTACCCTGAATTGAAACAAATTCTCTCTTCTGCGGCTGAGAATACACCGGCTGTAGTGGCTTTATCTACTTGCGATAAAACACTTATTAATGCATTCACTGAACTCGATATAGCCAAAATTGCCAGAGTTGATCAAGAGCAAACCATTCACTTCAATGAGCATCTCAATATTAATTTGACCATTATTGCACGCTTTGCAGAGCAACCATCAAGCAGAAAATCTCTCGACATTGTTACTAATCCATTTCTAGCAAAATGGATTATGAGTAATTATCTCGCTAATGAAATGGATATTGCTTCATTAAATTCAGAAAAGCTGGATGAACTAAAATCCCTAGGTGTGCTTGTCGATCAACAACCGCCTAGCATCGTTTATTACCCCTCACTTGATGATTCTGACTGGCAACAGCAAATAACCACTGCAGAAAGACTTTATTTACAGGTTGAAAATACTCCAATACCAGAACCCATGTTAAAGCTACTGGGCACCAAAACACCTGAAGTACCTAACGCTAATATTATCTGGGGTTGCGAGGCCGGAAGTCGGTTGCCTTTCGCCACCGTTGTGCCTGAGAACAAGATAAATGAACTCGATCTAAATCCTGATTCGACAAGTAGTAAATCACTGGTCAAAAAACAAAGAACACAATGGAAACAAAAAATTGATTTAGCTCGCGTCAATTTCAAGCGGCAAGCCTATGTCAAAATTGAAGATATTATTTCGAGCAAACAGCAGCTCACTTTGCAGCGACATATGAGGGAATTGGTTTCCCATCATTATTTTGGTCCACTCAATGATGGACAAGTCGAACGCCGGATGGGCATCCATAACGAGAGCGTCACAGCCGCGCTTCATCTTCGTTTAACCAAGCTAGTGGGTCTTATCACTGGTGAAGATTTAAAGCCCTCATACGCTTATTTAGGCTGTTATTTAGACGGCGCCGAATTAAAACCTCATACCGATCGACCACAATGCCAGTTCAATCTTTCAATCGTATTTGATATGTCGGATGAACAGGGTCAGATGCCTGAGCCTTGGCCAATATTTTTAAAGAAAAACAATAAAACCACCGCTGTTAATTTAGCCATTGGCAGCGGTTTGTTGTATCGAGGAACAGAACTTGAACACTGGCGAGAGCCTTTGCCTAAAGGC
>CALCNB010000210.1 GCA_937897785.1 uncultured Cellvibrionales bacterium
ACTACACCAGTTAAAGGTAATTGTTGGTTGAAAGCTTGCGCGGTATTTGCCGCATCTTGCCCCGTCATTGCATCGACCACAAACAGGGTTTCAGCAGGTTTTAACGCCGCATGAAGACGACTGATTTCATTCATCATGTCGGCATCAATGGCCAATCGACCTGCCGTATCAACAATTAATACCTCTGTGACATTTCGCTTTGCTGCGGCTAATGCTTGTTCAACAATTGCCAATGGCTTTTGATCGCTGTCGCTAGGATGAAAATCAACACCCACTTCCTCTGCTAGCGTTGCTAATTGCTGTATTGCAGCGGGGCGATAAACATCGGCACTGACCACCATAACGCTCTTTTTCTGAGTTTCTTTTAGGTGACGTGCTAATTTAGCCACCGAGGTTGTTTTACCCGCACCTTGTAAGCCCGCCATCAAAATAATGGCCGGCGGGGTAACCGAAATTGAGAGACCTTGGTTAGATTCACCCAAGGTGACTTCTAGCTCAGCCTGAACAATCTTTAAAAACGCCTGGCCGGGGGACAAGCTTTGACTGACTTCACTGCCTAAAGCACGCGTACGCACTCGTTCAATGAAATCTTTCACTACCGGCAGTGCTACATCAGCCTCAAGTAAAGCCTTACGCACATCGCGCAGTGCGTCTTTAATATTGTCTTCGCTTAGGCGGGCTTTGCCGCTGACCTGGCGGAGAGACTGGGACAATCGTTCGCTGAGATTCTCAAACATATTAGAGGTATGCGCTTCCGTTGATAAGAAAAAGTAAAGTATACCCGAGACATGAAAATCACCCAAGTCTGCCATTCCTGACTCATCAAACCAGTCAAAAATCGGTAATTAACTCAATTCACCAAGGCAGCTGTGAGACGTGTAATTTTAAATGAGAATGCTTGTCATTTGCGTCTTATTAAGCTATAATCATCAGCTATAAAGACGGCAAAACACAACCGACATATACAGTTATGACTGATATTTGGGATGCCCTCTCATCTGGAGATTGTCATGAAACAACTCTTTTGTTTGATTTTATTAGCTTTGTCAACAACAGCAACAGCCCATCACAAGGCGGGTATCGCTGAAGATTACCAAGCTTCAGCTGCACTATTACTGATGATGCTCGTATTCCTAATAGGCTCAATCACGATTACAGCTCAATCTTATTGGAACAAAACAGCCGGTAAATTAAATCGTTAACAAACCAAACGGCAAATTAATAACGTTGAATCTTTATAGACCAGAACAAAAAAGAGCCCATAGAATGAAAATAAGCATTTCTAAAGTCCAGGCACACTGTGATATTCCATGTAAAATTTACGACCCTGGCACTCTCCAGTACGCAACCTTAAGCGTTATTCGACTATTAGATCTTATCAATGAATTGCCTGACTCATTAAGTATTGCACAACAAGCGCAACTCGCTCGCTTAGTCGATCAAAAAGAAACGCATTCGAGCGAAGTTAAGCAATTAGTGAGCACTATTTGGGGAGACTATTTTAAGCAGCCGCAAATCTCGGCTTTTCCGGAGATACATGAACTTGTGCATAGCATTATGCAACAAGCTTCAACATGTAAACAGGGCATCAATCGGGATGATAGTGAGAAACTCTTAATAAGCGTCAATCGCTTTGCTGAAATTTTTTGGCACACTAAGGGCGTGTTAACAAAAACAATGCTTGCTCCTTATCCACCTGCATTACCTATTGTGCAACCGGTGCTTGATGAGGCTTAAATTGTTTCGAGTCACTGGCAACAGTATGCTACCTGCTTTAAAAGACAAAGATTACGTTCTAACAAGACAGTCTAGCGACCTTCAGCCAGGCGATATTGTCGTAATGAATCTACCTGATTACGGTCAAGTGATTAAGCGTATAGACAGCCTCTCAACTGACTCGATAAAACTAAGCGGCGATAATCCAAGACTGGCCTCCTCATGCTGTGAGCGAGCTCAGTTAAAAGACTACTTAATCGGTAAGATGATCGCTAAATTCTCACTGCCTTTTTAACCATATCCTAAAGCACGAGTTTGGTTTGGCGAAAATCTAGGACTGTGCAAGTCCTGACGCTAGGACAGCGCCTTAACAACAGGCCTCGATCCGCGCAAGATGTATCATAAAGAGCTGTAATTTGGTTACTTTATGGCATAATACAGCGATCAAATGGCGTTTTTCGCCTTATTATTGCTTTAAGCCTTCACCCTCCCGCTGGCATATGCCAAACTGCTACTTACTCAGCGAAAGAAAAACAGTGGGAAAACGCCACCAACTCACAGGACTTTATCATCAATGATGAATATGGCTAATTTAGCAACCCTAGCATGCATGCTATTTTATTTAATAGCCGTCATCCAGCTGCTGACCAACCTGAGTAAAACTTCTAAAACGGTCACTGATTCTAGCAGCCCGGTACCTCTGCTGGGTTTAATCGGTGCAGTCATGCACTTTATTGTTATTTTGATCGATGCCCAACAAAACCAGGGATTAAGTAGCAGTTTTTTTGATGCCTTGTCAATTACCGCTTTTATCGTGGTAAATATGTGTTTAATTGCACAAACGCGCTACCCATTAAGAATCCTTTTTATCCCCGTATTTTTAATTTCAATTATCTGTGTGGCAATGGCAAACCGCGTATCTTTGCATATACCTATTGTCGCCAGCTCACCTGGCATGCTAACCCATATCTTAAGCTCCATCATCGCCTATAGCTTGTTATGTATCGCCGCACTGCAAGCAGTGGCCCTACAAATGATTGATTACAGCTTAAGGGAACGCAGCGACAGTATATGGCTACGCCAACTGCCACCGTTGCAAACGATAGAGACGCTACTGTTTCAATTTATCACCATAGGCTGGTTGATTTTGACGATTGCATTGGTCTCAGGTGGTATCTATATTGAGGACTTCTTCTCGCAGCACCTCGCTCATAAAACCATATTATCGCTACTTTCTTGGTTGTTATTTGGTTTATTGCTACTAGGCCGTCATCGCTACGGCTGGCGTGGCAGCCTTGCGGTTAAATGGACCTTAACTGCATTCATCACCTTGGTCTTGGCCTATTTCGGCACACACTTTGTCCTCGAAATCATCCTGAAAAGAACCGTTTAAACATCGAATCTGACTCTCTTATAACTGTGATTAGAATATCCTATTTAGGTCTGTTTTTGGCGGAAAAGCAAATTTAAACTTGCCAAAGGGGCTGCTTTTCTACACTATTATGTCTGGCAATAATCGAGAGGTAAATAAGCCTTGGACGCGATTCCAATAAGCTGGCTGAGCATGGCATTAATTTTTTTAATCCTATGTTCAGCATTTTTTTCAAGTTCTGAAACCAGCATGATGGCGCTTAACCGCTATCGCTTGAAACATCTAAAACAAAAAGGCCACCGTGGCGCCAGAAAAGCATCGCGATTACTTAACCGTCCTGATCGACTGATCGGTTTAATCCTGATTGGCAACAATTTAGTTAATATAGCGGCAGCTTCATTGGCTACGGCCATGGCCGTTAGACTGTATGGCGATGCAGGTTATATTATTGCAACGATTAGCTTAACCTTAGTGATTTTAATTTTTGCCGAGATCACACCTAAAACCTTTGCCGCTCTTTACCCTGAAAAAATCGCTTTTCCCGCATCTTACCTGCTACAACCACTGCAAGCGCTATTTCGCCCCATCGTGATTGTCACCAACTTTATCACTAATGCGATTATCCGCTGGCTAGGTGGCAACCCTCAACACAATCAAAATGATGATTTAAGCTTCGAAGAACTTAGAGTAGTCGTTCAGGAGTCAAGCGCTACTATTCCTAAAAAAAGACGAGGTATGCTAGTCAATATTCTTGATTTAGAAAAAATTGTCGTCAATGACATCATGATTCCTCGCAATGAAATTTACGGCCTTGATGTCAATCAAGACGCCGGAACACTACTGGAACAAATTCGCTCAAGTGAATACACACGTCTGCCTATTTTTAGGGACGAATTAGATGATCTTGTGGGTATCTTACACCTTAGACAAAGCGCAAGATATTTAATGGCACAGAATGATATTGAAAAAAATACTGATGCTCGACTCGACAAAAGGGCAATGATAGAGTCTGCAAATGAGCCCTACTTCATACCTGAAGGCACGCCGCTCCATACCCAACTATTCAACTTTCAACGTGAAAAAAGACGTATCGGCATAGTGGTTGATGAATATGGGGTCGTACTTGGCTTGGTCACCATTGATGATATCTTAGAAGAGATTGTTGGCGATTATACAACGAATTTCACGGAGCAAGTGGCCGACATCATCCCCCATGGCGATGATGAATTTCTCATTATGGGCTCAGCAACACTGCGCGATATCAACAAACAATTGGATTGGCAGTTACCTACGCAGGGCGCTAAAACACTTAACGGTCTTTTACTGGAACAACTTGAATCATTTCCTGACACCAGTGGTGTCAGTCTGAGCTTGAAAGAGTACCATTTTGAAGTGCTGGCCATACAAGACAACATGATTAGTCGGGTAAAATCGAAACGCATTGCTTGGAACAATGAATCAGAATTTGACGATGATGTTAATCAAATTGATGATGATTAAAGTAGCTTACCCGCTTCTTTAGCGCGCTGCCACGAAAGCTTCACAACCGCTTGTTTTTTTTCGTTGCTGTACATTGACCAACAGCCAATTTCTTCAGCACTGCGAAAACAGCCTTCACAAAGATCATTGTTATCCAATACGCAAACACCGATACAGGGTGATGCAATATTTTTTTGCGGGTTATTCGGCATTAATTCTAACCACTACGTTAATAAGCTAATAAAAATCACTTATTTCACCATTGGCTTCAAGTCTTTAATAAATCGTCTGGCATTTTTAACATAACTTTCGGCACTGTGTATAAGTGCTGCTGACTGCTCGGCAGACAATTGCTTTACAACCTTACCTGGCGAACCTAACACCATTGAGCCATCGGGGATCACCGTGTTTTCAGTCACCAATGCATTGGCGCCAATTAAACACCCTCGACCAATTTTAGCACCATTCAATACCACGGCATTAATACCCACTAGACTTCCTTCGCCAATTGAACAACCGTGAAGCATGACTTTATGACCAATGGTGACGTGATCACCTATCGTTAGGGGAAAGCCTGGATCGGCATGCAAAACAGCACCGTCTTGCACGTTGGAACCCTCTCCGACCGTAATCTTTTCGCTGTCACCTCTCACCACTACATTAAACCAAATACTGGCATCCGCCTTTAACTCTACGTGGCCAATCACGCTGGCATTGGGGGCGATAAAATTATCTTCCGAATCCAGTGTTGGGCAGCGATCACCTAAATGGTATTTCATAGCTCAATGCCTCTGTTTAAAACCGGCTATCTTAATCTTTGCATTTAAAAATGCTATTTAAATATGTATTTCATGAAAAGTTTGTAAAATCTGTAAAGGAAAGAACGCGATTCCAAATTTGAAAAATAATCACAACCAATTGTTTTTATTGGATATTTTAATCATATTTCGTACTTCCCAGTTCATTCTTTGTACGCTACTCTCATTATATATTAGGTTATTTATTGATCAATTATAGAAGATTGAGTACCATGGGAACGTAATCATGCTCAGCAACTATTCGGCTATGCCAAGGATAAACAATGGATATTCTCAATGAATCTGAAAACAATCCATTATCACCTTCAAAATCTGCCTCCTTGCCAGACTTTGAGACCCTTCGCTGTCTTGCTGAATTTGAACCTCAGACACTCGAAATCCTTCGAATAGCTTTGTGTCAAAAGGTCATCGATGATGCACCGATACATGCCAAACAGCGGCTAGCAGGCCTTTTATTTCAACTCAGTTCACGACAATTGCTTACTCGCAAAAACTCGATGCTCGCTGATTCGGATAACTCTTCAGTGACAACGGCCCCTCTAAATTTAATACAGAATATGCTTAAAGATTTGCATGCCATGCAAACCGAAAGTATTTATTTATCAACTCGAAAGTACCAAAAGCAATTAAAGCCTAGCTCAACAGCCATTATTTATTCTTTCAAAAAAACGGATTCAATCTAAAGAAGGATTAATCTGCCAATACTCATAGGCGGGCTGTTGATAGGGGTGAACCCTTTTCAGACAAGAAAGGACGTCTTTGATACGCTCATCGGTAATCACCATCTCAACCCGATATTCATCCACCGCATGGTTGTTGCCTACTTCACCTAAAAAGGGATTACTGCCCGCTAGCGGTCGGAACTGCCCCTGACCAAGCACCTGCCAAGCACAGCGCTCATAGCCTCCTAACTGACCAGCACCTTGCTCAAATAGCGCGTCTTTAACTGAAGCGAGATGACTTTTGGGAACAAAAAAACACAATTTATACATAAGCTTGACCTAACCATCGATGCATTTAAACCTCGTTGCTTGGCGAGTCTGATCGCCCTTGCTGGGACTGCTGATGGTAAAACGCATCAACAAATGCGCTTAAGGTTTTATTACTGATGGCATCACGCATCCCACGCATCAAATTTTGATAAAAACGTAAATTGTGAATAGTATTTAACTGCGCGCCCAACATTTCACGACACTTATCTAAATGATGCAAATAAGCTCGACTAAAATTCTGACAACTGTAACAATCACAGGCGCTATCTACTGGGGAAGTGTCATGTCGATGAACGGCATTTCGAATTTTAATCACGCCGGTCGATGTGAAAAGATGACCATTACGTGCGTTCCGGGTAGGCATGACACAGTCAAACATATCAACACCGCGCAAGACCGCTTCGACAAGATCACTGGGCGTACCGACACCC
>CALCNB010000211.1 GCA_937897785.1 uncultured Cellvibrionales bacterium
GTACGCTTTTAGCGGGCAAAAATATTGTCGTCACCGGCGCAGGTGATGGCATTGGCAAAGCAGCGGCGCTTAGCTTTGCTGCGCATGGTGCAACGGTTATATTAGTTGGCAAAACCATCGAAAAATTAGCCTTAGTTTACGATGAAATTGAAGCTGCGGGGCACCCACAACCGGTACTAGTCGAATTGGACTTAGCAGAAGCCAATCATAAAGACTTCGCCGCGTTAAATAACGAGATTATCGACCAACTGGGCAGCTTACATGGCCTGTTACACAATGCCGGGATACTGGGTGAGATGAAACCCTTAGCACAATACGACGCAGAGACCTTTGACCAAGTCATTAAAGTTAACTTAAGTAGCAACTTTAACCTAACCCAAGCCCTGATGCCGGCACTCAATCTTGCCGACCATGCCTCTGTGATATTCACTTCATCGGGCGTTGGCCGAAAAAGTCGTGCTTACTGGGGTGCCTACGCGGTCTCAAAATTTGGCATAGAAGGCTTAATGCAAACCTGGGCCGATGAATTAGCTGATACCAGCAATATCAGAGTTAACTCGCTAAATCCAGGCGCCACACAAACTCAGATGCGCAAACAGGCCTATCCTGGAGAAGCCTTAAACAGCAACCCTGAACCATCAGCGATCATGAATGCTTATTTATATCTCATCGGCTCCGATAGCATTGGCGTCAATGGCCAAGCCTTAAATGCACAAAGTAAATAACCCAGCACATACCTATCTGTCGATTCAGTTAGGTCTTTGAAGCGCTTTTTGCGAGTAACGGATCAACCCAGCGAAAGGTTAAATTAATTCGCGCCGTCATACTGCGTCGGCTTTTAGCAATCTGATGCAGCCAGTTTTTCTGTGTCTCACCGCGCATCATCAAGACACTGCCATGAGGCAACTCCAGCTTAAATTTCTGCTGCTTATCAGTACGATGCTTCATCTGAAATACGCGTGGCTGTCCAAAACTCACCGAGGCAATAACTGGCGCGTCACCTAACTCAACTTCATCATCCGCATGCCAGCCATTACTGTCACTACCATCGCGGTATAAGTTAGCTAGCACGCTATTAAACTCAACCGCTGCTGCAGTCTCTAGGCGGCGCCGAATCGCCATTAATTCCTGAGTCCAAGCTAGTCCCTGATGGGTAATCCCCGAGTAGGTATAAGGTAGTTCATCATCGGCATACCAAGCCGATAAACGCGGCACCAACAGTCGCTTGCCAAATAGAGTGATCTGCTCTTGCCGCCAAGGCAGCTGCTGTTCAAATTGATTCAGCAAGTTGTCAGCCTGTTGTTGGGAAAAAAATTTAGGGTAATAGCAAAGTTCACCACCCTGAAGGGAAATCGTTTGTCCGG
>CALCNB010000212.1 GCA_937897785.1 uncultured Cellvibrionales bacterium
TGATATAAATATTGCTGAACCTAATGCTCTCATAGGTTTTGCTGGGCCTAGAGTGATAGAGCAAACTGTTCGAGAAAAACTACCAGAAGGTTTTCAGCGAAGTGAGTTCCTGCTTGAGCGTGGCGCGATTGATATGATTGTTTCGCGACAAGATATGCGCTCGACCATTAATCGTCTACTGGGTAAGCTTTGTCATGCGCCTGCCGAGCAAAGCACTCTAGAAGAGCCGGTTCACGTCGAAAGTAATATTGATCTAGATGCCTCTCAATCGGGCGAATATATTCCTGCAGAGTCAGATTAACGTCATTAGTAAGGCGTACCGCTTTATCACCATGTTGAAAAAAACATTTATTCATGATGCGATTTAAACGACTCGATGAATGGTTGCTTTGGTTAGAGCAATTACATCCTGTAGCGGTTGATTTAGGGCTTGAGCGCGTTGTTCAAGTAGCTGCCCAGCTGCCGATCAATACGGCCTCAAGTCAGGTGGTGACTGTGGCTGGCACTAACGGCAAGGGATCAACATTGGCGGCTTTGCAGGCCTTGTTATCTTATCCGCATAAAACTCTCACTCGGCCGAGCATCGGTGTTTACAGTTCACCGCATCTCAAGCATTTTACTGAGCGAGTGCAGGTTAATGGTCAACCGGTAACAGAGATTATTCTTTGTCAGGCTTTAGATCGAGTTGATAAAGCCCGGCTAGATTGCGGCTTATCATTAAGCTATTTTGAATTTACCACTCTTGCCGCGCTGTTGATTTTTTCAGAGCAGGACTTGGATTATATGCTGCTTGAAGTCGGTTTGGGTGGCCGTTTAGATGCGGTCAATGTCATCGATGCTGACATCAGCGTGATCACTCCGATAGATTTAGATCATCAGGCTTGGCTGGGTCATACGCGCGATGCCATCGCGATTGAAAAAGCCGGTATTCTTCGGTTTGGGCAAAGCAGTGTTATTGCAGATTTGGATCCGCCTGATAGTTTGATTCAGCAAATAAAAGCACTGGAGGTCAAAGCCGTATGGCCCGTCGTATATAGTGACGATGGCCATGGCTTTGTCAGCGCTGTCGATGGCTCTTTGTCATGGCAGGGTAAAGGTGACGGTGGCCCCAATGTGTTGGAGCGTTTACCTATTCCGCAACTGGCTCAGCCAAGTTGGAGTGCCGCTTTGCAGGTGGCATCACTGCTCAAGGCACTACCCAGCGAAAAAATTTGTCGTCAACTGCTAGCATCGGTGAGTTTAGCCGGCAGACTTCAGCGTTTTTCATGGGCTAATCGTGTTATCCTGTTAGATGTTGCCCACAACCCTCAATCGGTTCAGCGTTTGGCTGATTATTTAAAAAATGAATCTTCTTTAGAGGAGCAAAATTCAGAAGGCTGGACTGCAATTTTCGCTGCCCTAGAGGATAAAAATATCCCGCTGATGCTTGAAGCAACTGCCTCTCAGATAAAAAAGTGGTATCTCCCGGTGCTTGATAATTGTTCTCGTTCATTGCCACCGAATCAAATAGCCGATTATTTGACTCAGTTAAGCGCTAATTCGCCAATAAAATTCAATATCGATACAGAAATTGGCCTTAGTGTTAAAGAAAGTTTGATAAATGCTATCCATGAGGGGGGTGAGGGCGATAAAATAGTTGTGTTTGGTTCTTTTTATACCGTGGGCGAAGCTTTAGTCGCGATAGAGTCGTAGATAAGTATTAGAGGCGCTCAATGTCTGTCTTTTGCTCGAAGGATGAAATAATGGTGAAACAACAGTGACCCCTGAATTAAAGCAGCGTTTAGTGGGAGCCGCCGTGCTGTTATTTTTAGCCGGATTACTTTGGCTGCTATTATTTGACTTTGATGCTTCTGAGCGTGAAGTTAGCCCGTCTGTCGCAATACCGCCGATGCCTACTATTGAGGCAGTGGTCGTTGAGCCAGCAACTCCTTTTTATAATGACAAGGCCAATGACTCTACAAGCAATTCATCAGTTGAGGCAGATGGGGTAAACGAGCAGGCCTCATCCTCCGGATTGAGCGAATTACTCGGCGATTCACCTGACCCTAAACCGATCGCCAATAAGACGCATTATGTTGATCAGGCAAGCCGCCCAAGGCTCGATGAGCAGGGTGTGCCGGTCGCATATGTTGTACAATTAGGCAGTTTTAAGCGATTTGATAATGCTAATAAACTGAGAGATAAGCTCGTCAACGACTATCAGTTTAAGGCGTACCTAGAGCCCAAGGTTGAAATGGGCGAAGGCCCTTATAAGGTTTTAGTGGGCCCCGTTTTAACCTATGCTGATGCTAAAAGCTTGGCGGTCGAGCTGAAAAATAAAGCTGAAATTACATCGACCATGATTAAGCGCTTTGGTGATACACAATGAACGAGGCTGATTGGGTTATTTTAGCTGTTTTAGGTATCTCGGGCTTGCTGAGTTTATGGCGCGGCTTTGTTAAAGAAGCGATCTCGCTGATTTTTTGGGTGACGGCGTTTATTTTAAGTCTTCGGTTGAGCGTCCAGTTTTCAACCTTGATGCCTGCTTCGATCGAATCTGAGTCTGTCCGAGTGATGCTGTCATTCATAGTTATATTTTTTGGCACCCTAATTGTTGGTGGTTTGATAAATCGCATTATTTCTTCGCTGTTAAAATTCTCGGGCATGGGCGGCACTGACAGATTTTTAGGGATGGTGTTTGGTATTTTTAGGGGCGGTGTTTTGGTGATGGCGGCGCTCATTGTATTACCACCGTTTTTTGACCTTGAACAACAAGCGTGGTGGCGTAGCTCAATTTTAATCCCTAAGTTTTTACTATTGGAAGAGTGGACTTTAGAGGCATTAGGTTCAGTATCTGATTGGAAGTAAGAAAACATCAGCTGATAAGTTCTTAAATTAACATAGTCGTTTTTAAGAGAGGGTATGTCCGTGTGCGGAGTGGTTGGTATA
>CALCNB010000213.1 GCA_937897785.1 uncultured Cellvibrionales bacterium
CATCGCTTGACAAGCGCCATGCCGCCTCAATAGAAATGGCAGGATCGTAACCGACTACTTTCATACCCATCATTAAAGCCATGTTGGCCACCTGAGAGCCTATCGCACCAAGGCCGACAACACCTAAGGTCTTGCCTTGAATCTCACTGCCTTTAAAATTCTTTTTCTCTTTTTCAAGTAACTTATTCATCGCGTCAGCATCGTCCATCGACGCTAAGCCGTCAACATAACGAATACCTGAAACAATTCCCCGCGAGCCTAATAACAAGCCCGCCATGACTAACTCTTTAACCGCATTAGCATTCGCTCCAGGAGCATTAAATACAACCACCCCTTGCTCACTACAATGCTCAACTGGCACATTATTTGTGCCAGCACCGGCGCGCCCTATAGCCTTAACACCAGCTGTTATTTCTTCGGCTTGTAACTTATGACTGCGCAATAAAATGGCATCGCCATCTTCAACATCAGGACTTACTTGGTAGCTGTGATCAAATTGATCTAAACCAATTTGCGCAATATTATTAAACGTTTTAACCTTAAACACGTACTTTTACTCCAAAAATTTCACCAATAAAATAACTGACAGGGTCGGTAACAATAGAGACCGACTACCTTTTGATCTCAGCCGACTGCTTAAGCGACTGCATATAATAAGCAACATCTTGCTGGCCGCCCATAGTCAATAATTGCTGCTTAAGAGACGCTAATACCGCCGCATTCATCTGCTCATCATCTTGATCAACGGATAACAATTCAAATAAATAAATATCGCCATTACTGGCAACAAATGATTGAATGCCAAGCTCATTTCTTGGGATAGAAAATATCTGGCTAACTAAACCCTGCTCTAACACAGATGAATTTCGCGAAAAAAATCCCGTTGATAAAGTAGCCCCCTGCTGTATAGCTGCGTCGCTAAAAGATAAACCCAGGTCAAGACTCTCTCTTATATTGCTCTCTTGGGCGCTAAGCGCTTTAGCCGCTTGCTGAACCGTTAGCCGTTGTGCAATATCACTACTCACTTCAGAAATTGCTAACTGCTTAGGCTCAAAAACCTCTTTTACACGAACAATGATACTTCTATCATCACTGATTTCGATCAACTCTGAATTAACTGAGTCAAGTAATACCTCATCGCTATAGAGCGCATCTATTACTGATTGATTGTCAAAAATGCTTCTACCATCCTCCACATCAGCCATCAAGCCGCCTTTTGCAACAGGCAAAGAGGTTTTAATGGTAAGATTTAATTCATCTGCCGGCGCTTGTAAGTCAGCCGCATTAAACGACAAGTCAGCAGCCTGCTCTAATAAATTAACATACTG
>CALCNB010000214.1 GCA_937897785.1 uncultured Cellvibrionales bacterium
AGGTGCTGCCAGGGCAGCGCCCGACGGATCGGCTGCGACAGAATCGGCGTGCGGCCCAGACCGCCACCGACCATGACGTCGAACAGCATTTCCCCCGCCGCATCCCGGTACAGGTAGAGCCCGATGTCATGCATCATCACCGCAGCGCGGTCTTCGCTGGCCGAGCACAGAGCGATCTTGAACTTGCGCGGCAGGAAGGCAAATTCGGGATGGAAAGTGGACCACTGACGAATGATCTCGCACCACGGACGCGGATCGACCAGCTCATCTGCGGCAACGCCGGCAAATTGGTCGGTGGTGGTGTTGCGGATACAGTTGCCGCTGGTTTGTACCGCGTGCATATCGACGGATGCGAGTTCATCTAAAATGTCAGGCACGTCTTCCAGTCGGGGCCAGTTCAGTTGAAAATTTTGGCGAGTAGAGACGTGGATATAGCCTTTGTCGTAGTCGCGCGTAATGGCGGCCAGTTTTCGCATTTGGGCGGTATTATAAAGGCCATAGGGCACGGCAACTCTGAGCATCGGTGCCAGACGCTGAACATAGAGGCCATTTTGCAACCGCAGTGGCAGGAATTCTGCTTCACTGATCTCACCCGCTAAATAGCGCTGGGTCTGATTGCGATATTGATCGACCCGCTCTTTGATTACTTGGCGATCGTAGTGGTCGTATTGATACATAGACTTGGCTGAATATTCGGTTATCGATTTAGGCGACCTTTATATGACAAAAATCGATTAATAACAACAATATTGATAGCTTATACCTGTTAAACGGTTAGCAATATCGTTATTTCAGGTTGAATGAACATAAATGCCGGTAGATGGGCATTTTTAGGCGTAATTTAGGCTTTAAAGCGCGAAGATACCGGTTAAAATAGCCACTTTAATAAAGAGGTGGTCAGGCTTAATATACCGATTGACCGCTGGTAAAATGCACCCATGAGGAATGTCATGTACGAATCAGATAATATTGAAGAACAAAGAGAATTAGAGCGCGATAGCGACAGCCAAGTCGATATGTGGTGCTCAGTGGCATTGGTGTTTTTAGCTTGGGCAGTTGCTATGCACTGGTTGATGGGATTGTAATACTCTTAAAGGGTTTATATACCGGTATGGGTTAAAACGCCCTTAACAACAGCGATGACCGTAACAATAAAAACGACGGTAAAAATAATCCCTGCCACTATATAAGTAACAATACTGCCTTTAGCGCTAAAATCTTTCTCTTGATTCTTTTTACTTTGAACGCCAATGGCTGCCGCTAGCACACTGACGATAACGTGCGTTAGAGGCAGTTTTTCCTTGGTATTATTTTTTTCTTGTTTTGTGGTTGAGTTTGCTTGATCCTGCGGTGAGTTGTTCATGGTTACTCTAAAATAGGTTGAAGCCAGCGGCTCATTTCTTCGGTTGATTTATTTTTTCGCTTTGCAAGGCTTTGTAGTTGATCGTCAGAAATTTTACCGGTACCAAAGTATTGTGCTTCGGGGTGTGAAAAATAAAAGCCACTGACGGAGGCGGCGGGTGTCATTGCATAATGCTCGGTTAACGACACGCCGATAGACGCCTCTGCATCGAGTAATGAAAATAAGGTTGCTTTTTCAGTATGATCAGGGCAAGCAGGATAGCCGGGTGCTGGACGAATGCCTTGATAGCGCTCTTTAATCAACTCTTCATTGCTAAACGTTTCAGCTTCAACATAGCCCCAAAATTCTGTTCTGACTCGCTGATGTAGAT
>CALCNB010000215.1 GCA_937897785.1 uncultured Cellvibrionales bacterium
TTAATTTCTCGTCTTTATTCCATAAGCCCCAAAAAGCTCCAACATCGCCTTCAGAACCTACTTTCCAAGACTCATCAAATGAGGAGAAATAAAACATATCGATACCCTCCTCATGCGCCCACTGCTGGGCATTAATAAAGTAACGCACAGCGGCCTCTTGTGAAGGCTTAGCGCCGTAAAAATCTTGCCCCTTGTTCGGCCAGCCTGTCTCAGTGATAATCACGTCTTTTCCTGCCGCCACCTTGACCGTTCGACGGTACATATCTTTCATGTATAGCAGTGAATACTCCAACGCGCAACCTTCCCAGAAAGGATAACAGTTGGCCAAGATGACATCGCAAGCCGCCGTAATAGCCGGTCGATCTTCAAACTCATAATAAGCATCAACATAACCTACCGGAATATTTGGTAGCGCCGCCTTGACCTGATAAATATGCGTTAACAACTCATCTTCCGTCAAATCGCCGCGGTACATCACCTCGTTACCAACCACGGCAATATCAACATAGCCGTCTTGCGCCAATTGAATCAAACGCGCGATTTCATCAGCATTTTTTTCTGGGCTTTCGCCCAACCAAGCACCTACCAGGGTTTTTAGCCCCATCTGCTTAGCTACCATAGGAATTAATTCATTGCCTTGGCGGCATGAAAACGAGCGCACCCACTCAAAATGGGGCTTGATAATGGTCATCCTTCGTTTGATTTGCGCCAAGCTGATATCATCACCGGGCTTCTGGCCCTCCTCATAGGCACTAAAGCCAATACCGTGCATGCCGCGTTTTAACGTGGATGCAAAATAATCTTTTAATTGGCTATTATCGGCATCGGCCAGATCGACCCCAACCAGCGATAAAACCTTGTTATCACGCTTACCCATAGATTGCCCTTTTACCGCACGTCTTACCGCACTTGCCGTCAAACTTAACATCGATACCGATCTATACCCATTCACTTCCGCGCGGCAATGAACACTTAGACAGTGAGTCAAACGCACCAATGCCAAGCAATGCCGCATTGATCGGATATAATCATTACTTATGGTTATTGTAAGCCGGCACTCAAGCATCACCCGACCGTAGCGTCCCGCCTACCTTAAAGGGCGGCCAATTTGTCGATTTTCTCCTCGATTTCGATAAAAATGCACTGCTTAATCACCCCCACAAACTAGCGTATTCAAGGTGTTGCCCTTACAATAGCGCCCGCTTTCGTCAGTCGATGGTTTAAAAATTCGACTGCTAATAAACATTTATGCACCACAGTGGCACCGTCAGCCGGCGCACACGAGTCAATACAGAAACTGGATTCGTTAAATATGGCACAGAAAAAAATATACCTTGGTCAGCAATTGCAGCACAGTCAGCAGCACGCGGCGAGCGGTCAATACGTTGATCTTGATGGCGAGACCTATTATCAAATCGCTGATTACGATCAAATGAAAGATTTCTTTATCAGCGTGGTCAGCGATTCAAATCACTGGATGTTTATTTCAAGCCGCGGTGGTTTATCGGCTGGTCGTGTGAATTCGGCCAATGCCCTGTTTCCCTATTACTCGGACGATAAAATTAATGATGGCTCCTCGCATACCGGTAACCGAACCATCTCCTTGGTCACCAAAGATGGCAAGACCTCGCTCTGGGAACCGTTCTCATCGGCGTACGCGGGCATTTATCAAACCAGCCGTAATCTTTATAAAAACGTATACGGTGACAAATTAGTTTTCGAAGAAGTGAATCATGATCTTGGGGTATCGTTCCGCTACGCATGGCGCACTTCGGATCAGTTTGGCTTTATTAAAACCAGCACACTTACCAACCACAATTCGAGTGATGTTAGTATTGAGTGTGTCGATGGGATTGAAAATATTTTACCCTATGGCGTTGAGCCCGATGTGCAAAACTCGCTCAGCTGCTTAGTCGATGCCTACAAAAAAAATGAACTGCAAGCCGATTGTGGTCTCGGCCTTTACACCATGAGCTCAATATTAGTCGATCGCGCCGAACCCAGCGAAGCGCTTTCAGCAACAGCAGTATGGTCAACAGGCTTAACTCAATCACATAAATTAATTTCATCCATCCAGCTCAATAAATTTCGCCAAGGTGAAGGCATCGAGCAAGAAACCGACATTCGTGGTCGACGCGGCGCTTACTTTATTCATGACACTATTGCGCTAGCCGCTAATAGCCAACGGCAATGGAGCATTATTGCGGATATTAATTTAGGCCCTGCAGCGGTTAAGAATTTAATTGGTCGAATCAATAACGAGCCTAATCTCATCGATGAGATAGAGGCCGATATTGCTGCAGGCTCAAGCAATTTAGCACGCATTGTTGGTATCGCTGATGGATTGCAAGTCACTGAAGATAAGCTCAGCGCCAACCATCACTTCGCTAATGTCTTGTTTAATGTGATGCGTGGCGGTTTGTTTGTCGACAACTACAATGTTCCACGCGCTGACTTTATCGAATTTGTACAATACTTTAATACTGATGTTTACACCCAATGCGAAGCCTTTTTAAATCGGCTCGATGATACATTTCACTACAGTGATTTAATCAAAGCGGCAGCTGCTGAGGATAACGCCGATTTACAGCGCCTGTGTTACGAGTATCTACCACTGTCGTTTAGCCGTCGACACGGCGATCCCTCTCGACCATGGAACAAGTTCTCAATTAACGTCAAGCAAGATGACGGTTCACAACTACTGGACTTTGAAGGTAACTGGCGCGATATATTTCAGAACTGGGAAGCGTTGAGTTTTTCTATTCCCAACTACATAGAGAGTATGATTTGTAAGTTCGTTAACGCCACCACAGCCGACGGTTACAACCCCTACCGGATTACAAAATCTGGCATTGATTGGGAAAAACCCGACCCCACTGACCCTTGGGCCAATATTGGCTACTGGGGTGATCATCAAATTATTTATTTGTTGAAATTTTTAGAATTTTCTAACGATCACCACCCCGGTACCTTACAGGACTTTCTGAGTCGCGATTTATTTTGCTATGCCAATGTGCCGTATCGTATTAAACCCTTTAGCGTTTTGCTAGAAGACCCTCACAATACCATTGATTTCGATGAGGACCTGGATGCCCTTATCGAGCAACGGGTTGAGCAAGTCGGCGCCGATGGACGCTTACTGTGGGATAAAAACAATGCCGTCTATACCGTAAGTCTAACGGAAAAACTATTAGCCTCGGTATTGTGTAAGTTATCAAACTTTGTGCCTGAAGGCGGTATCTGGATGAACACCCAGCGGCCCGAATGGAACGATGCCAATAATGCCTTGGTCGGCTTTGGTGTCTCTATGGTGACGTTGTACTACACCCGCCGCTTTCAACAGTATTTATTAACGTTATTTTCTGATGCGCAATTCAGTGAGGTGTCACTGTCAGTTGAGATCGCTGACTTGCTTCAATCAATTCATGCCACTTTTACCGAATATCAGTCATTACTGAGCGGTCAATTCACCGATTTACAGCGTAAAACCATGCTCGATCAACTAGGCCAAGCGGCCAGCACGTTCCGTGAAGGCATTTATGCACAATCATTTAGCGGTGAAAAAGTATCGGTTACACGAGAGGATATTACTGCCTTTTGTAGCCTATCACTTGAGTTTATCGACCATACTATTCGAGCTAACCGCCGAGATGATGGCCTGTATCATGCCTATAACTTAATGACGACCGATGATGATTCGGCATCGATCGCCAATTTATATGAAATGCTGGAGGGCCAAGTTGCCGTCTTGAGCTCGGGCTATTTAAACCCCGAAGAGGCCTTATCGGTACTGCACGCACTGCGACAATCAGCGATTTATACCGCACGACAACATACTTATTTGCTATATCCCGATCGCGAACTAAGTCGCTTTGTCGACAAGAACTGCATACCTCCAGAGGCCGTGAAGCAATCGGCGCTACTAACAGCATTGTTGGCAGATAACGATTGCAGTCTAATCGAGCAAGACCTGCACGGCGGCTACCACTTTAATGGCAGCTTCAACAACATCGATAGCGCTAAAGCGGTGCTACCCTCGTTGGCGGCGCGCGGTTATGGCGATTTAATTACAAAAGAAACGGGTCTTTTAGAAGATATTTTCGAGCAGGTATTTAACCATCGACAATTTACTGGCCGCTCTGGCGGCATGTACGCCTACGAAGGGCTCGGCTCAATCTACTGGCACATGGTGTCTAAATTATTACTGGCCGCATTAGAAAACATTCAGCATGCTGTCGCGCAGGACTGCGATGAAAAGATTATCCATCAATTAGCTGATTGCTATTTCGATATTCGCGCGGGCATTGGTTTCAATAAAACACCAGCGGATTACGGTGCGTTCCCGACCGATCCGTATTCACATACCCCCGGCTTTGCTGGCGCCAAACAACCGGGGATGACCGGCCAAGTCAAAGAAGAAGTAATTACTCGTTTAATCGAATTAGGCGTCTCTGTGTCATCCGGTTGTATTCACTTCAACCCCTTTATACTCAGGCAATCCGAGTTTCTCAGCCAAGACAATCGCTTGGATTATTTTAATGTGCAAGGCGAGGCCCGCCATGAAACACTGAGCGCAGGACAGCTTGGCTTCACCTATTGCCAAGTGCCGATCATTTATCATGTCGCTGATACTACCGCGATCACGATCACCTTCGCTGACGGCCGTACCACGAAAATCGATGGCGGCACCATTGACGCTACAACTTCACAATCGATTTTCGATAAAAAAGGACAGGTAACAAAAATTAATGTGGGCCTGAAACCACCCTTGAATTAAATTGATCTGTATTAAAAAAGCCGTGTCTTAACACGGCTTTTTTGTTTCAACGGCGCATAATGCCGATGTTTTGCTTTAGATCACATGCGTACCACGCTAGACTGCTTGGCGGGCATCGAGCTGGGCACGGATATCCTTGGCCCGTGCTTCGTCTAAATCATAATTACGCATGACAAAAATGGCAATTAAGGTGCCGACACAAGGCACCACAATATAGGACAAGCGCAACATGACCAAGGTTGACTCGCTTTGCTCGGTAATACTCTGATCAAAGCCAATCGCACTTAAAATCAGACCCGCCGCGCCACCAGCAAAGGCAGCACCTAATTTTACCATCCACCAATAAATAGCGCCAAAGGTGCCTTCTCGTCGCTCACCGGTTTCTAATTCATCTAAATCGCAAATATCCGCCGTCATCGACATCATCAGGGTAAATAAACCGCCAATACCGAAAGCAACCAAAGGCAAAGGAATAAACATCATCGACGGATTTTGCGGCGAGAAACACCACCACAGCAGAATATAACCGAACAAGGAAATACTCTGTGAAAATAAAAACGTGAACCGCTTGCCATAACGTTGCGCCATGCCATTAACCACAGGAATGACCAAGAAGCAGGTACACAGTGACATCACCGAACCAAACAAAGTGGGCCACGCACCGGCCTGTGCGGTATCGCCACCATTCATATAGTAAACAATAATAAACCATGAAAATGCCGCGATCGTTTGAAACGCATTAAAGATAAAAAATGTTGCAATACAGATTTTTTGAAACGGCTTATTACTGAGTGTGATAACGATGCCGCGGCCAAAATCACGCAGGGTATCGGCAAGACTGCTGTTGTCTTGATGCGCCTCTTCACCAACAGCGCCACTGTTAGAATGACAAAATATAGCCGGCACTAAGGCCAGCGCCATGCAAATACCACCCACCCAGAGCGATAAAAATCGGGCCCCCTCGGCGGCCGATTCAAACCAATTCGGGTCATAAAGTAAGATCCAAAGCCAAGGCGCTAACACCCAAGCCCACTGTCCAATCCACTGCGCCACTGCCATCAAGCGGGTACGCTCATGGAAATCCGAACTCATCTCATAACCCATAGCCACGTAAGGGACACTAAAAATTGTCATGCCAATCCAAAAAATACAGGACCAAGCGAGGAAGTAATAGAAGTTGTGCATGATGGAATTATTGGGATCCAACTGCCACATCATGACAAATGACAAGCCTGAGATGATTGCGCCGATAAACACATAAGGGCGACGCTTACCCCATCGAGACACGGTATGATCCGATATGTAGCCCATTAAAGGATCAGTGATTGCGTCAATTAATTTAGGAATAAAAAAGATCAACGACCACAGCAGCGGGCTCATTCCCAAACCCTCGACTAAGATCACCATGAAAATACCTAACACAGCGGGGAACATTTGATTCGCTAACATACCCACCCCGAAGGCGATTTTCTGACTCAGTGGGATAGGCTCTTTCGCTGGCACGGCATTCAGTTGCTGATGATCTGTCATAGTGTAGTTCCCAATAATGACTAAAAAAAGCCGGCAAATAAAATGATTTTGCGGCGATTAAATTCGTTTTAAAACGACATGGTAAAGCATCTCATTCGATGGCATCAAGACGATTTTTTTCGTGGCCATTTTTTCATGATCGTTTGCTTTATTTTTATCAGCCGCCCGGCCATCGACAGCGGCTTAACTAAAATAGGCAGGTTAGCGGTGGCCGCGCCACCATGGATATCCACCACATAAACAAATAATCGATATTCACCAGCAGCGGGTGCGGCAAATTCAATGCGATGTCCATCGCGCTGTGCCGAGACATACCAGACCACATCCGGTGTCGGTTCAAAATCACCACCATCACTTTCTAGCGCGCGATCTACCTCGTGCATAATCTCCCAGTGATAACGCAAGGTCGACTCATCCTGATGGCTCACCTCAATCACCGCATGGGCAACATCACCTTGACTCAAGCGCACATGGTCATAAGCAGTGAGGCCATTAATCTTCAGTTGCCCCACCTGCGGCACCGGATGCGCGGGCGGTATTTCAGTCCATAAGGCTTGCATCATCTGCGCCGATTCCGAGACTTCTCCGCTCTCTAAAAAGACGCCATACCATGTGGGTGTGCGCTCTTGTTTTTGGCCCCATAAAAAAACAAATGCCCCCAGGCATTGGTAGCTGTCAGCTTGTATATAATCGCGATAACGTTGGCTGTAATCACGAGCCTTTTCGCTGCTGTTAGGCTCGATAGGTCGATTCCAGTCAGTTCTTTCAACCTCCCAATGACCGGTAGCACCCCACTCCGATACGGTATAGGCACCCGCATAACCACTGTCGGACAAAAACCGAGGCAATTGATCAATTTCTCCGTAAAGCTGAAATGACAGCAAATCGAGGGACGGGCAACGGGCCACTACCGTCTCAACGACCGCCGGCTCGGCACCGGCTAGCATGGTGGTGACGGGATGATTAGGATCTAAGCGATGAATCATTTGCGCAATATCTTCAACCGCATCCCAGACTTTAGGATTACGATGGCGCAAATTCAACTCATTGCCAATACCCCACATTAACAGCGCCGGATGATCTTTAAGCATCAGAATATCCTTTTTAATCGCTGCCATTTGCTCAGCTACAGCCTGCTGATTATCGTAGTCAAAGCCATGTCGCTCTCGCTCTATCTCTAACCCCATACAAACCATTAAGCCATTTTGATGGGCTTCATCAAGAATTTCGAGTCCGCTTTTTTCACCATTATTGACCCGCCATGTGCGAAAAGCATTACCACCAAAATCTGCAAGGCTTTTAATGCTGCCAAAATCAACCCCGGCACCATTAATATAAAAAGGTTGGTTATCAACGGTAAGTTGAAATTTGTTGTTGCGGTAATTAAGTTCAACCTTAGAGGGTTTCATGGGTAGTGCCTTGGCTAAAAATAATGTGTTTCATTCTAGTTTTGAGGGACAGACAAAACAAGCGCTATTGCCACTAGAAAAAAATGATCAATGAGTAATATAATTGCCAGCTTTTCTATACAAAAACAGTTAAAGGTTAATTGAGTGAAATTTTATTCTAGGTATGTTGTTCTAACACTATTT
>CALCNB010000216.1 GCA_937897785.1 uncultured Cellvibrionales bacterium
CAAGTCTTTCAGACTCAACTAAAAACACAGCCTTTACTGAGATCCAAAAGATTTTATTAACCGGTTCAGGTGGGCCTTTTAGGACTTTGCCTTTAGGTGAGTTTTCTGAGGTCACGCCAGAGCAAGCCTGCTGTCATCCAAACTGGTCAATGGGGAGAAAGATCTCTGTCGATTCTGCAACAATGATGAACAAGGGATTAGAATTAATAGAAGCTTGCTATTTATTTGATTGCCAGCCATCGTTGATAGAAATTTTACTGCATCCGCAAAGTATTATTCATTCGATGGTCGAGTACGTTGATGGCTCTGTATTGGCTCAACTGGGTCAGCCTGACATGCGGATTCCCATTGCTCATGCTTTGGCGTGGCCGCAACGCATGAGTTCCGGTGTTCAAAGTCTAGATTGGCAAGCATTAAATGCATTAAGCTTTGAGTCACCCGATCTGCAGCGCTTTCCGAGTTTAGCTATAGCGCGACAGGTAGCTAAGGATGCAATTAGTTCCTCCATTATTTTTAATGCGGCGAATGAAGTCGCTGTTCAGTCGTTTCTCGATAATAGGCTGAGCTTTACGGATATTATCACTGTAGTCGAAGAATCGTTGTCAAAAATACCCAGTTCGGAACCAAGTTCGCTTATTGATATCAAAACAGTTGACGAAGAGGCGCGTCGAATAGCTCGCTCAATAATAGCCTGCTTGTAGTCGCTGAGCAGTTTTGAGTTTGCCTATTGCAAAGGATAGAGAGGTTTTTTGGTGAGTTTTTCCCTGGTCGGTTTCTTTATTTTGACCTTAACGATTTTGGTTTTTGTTCATGAGTTTGGCCATTTTTGGGTGGCTAGACGTTGTGGTGTCAAGGTTTTAACCTTTTCTATAGGTTTTGGTCCGGTAATTTTTCGTAAGCTTGACCGATACGACACAGAATGGTGTATTTCTGCGTTGCCATTAGGTGGCTACGTTAGAATGCTTGACGATCGCGACGCCGTGGTTGCCAAAGAGTTGCGCAGAGAATGCTTTACTTACCAGTCGCCATTGGCGAAAGCGGCGATTGTGGTGGCAGGGCCCTTAGCTAATTTTATATTGGCAGTATTACTCTACAGCTTCGTTAATCTGTTAGGGGTAACCCATAAAGTCCCTGTTGTCGGCGAGGTTAGTCCCGACACGCCTGCTTTTTATGCCGGTTTTGAGCGGGGGCAAAAGATCCTAGCTGTTAACGGCGTGGAAGTGGCCAGTGTCTATGCCTTGAATTTGCAGTTAGCTGCGCAGGTGGGCGAAACAGGGGATCTATCATTTGAGCTTCAATCTCAGGATGATAATGCTGTTGCCTCAGTGAGCATTCCAATTACTCGTTGGCTCAACATGCAGCAACGGCCCGATTTTTATCATGCGCTCGGTTTTGAGCTTTATTACCCGGATTCGCCTGCGGTAATTGCTGAAGTATTACCCTCGAGTGTGGCGAGTCGTGCTGGCATTATGGCAAACGACACTCTTATTGTGATTAATGGACTCAAAGTGAAGCACTGGCCAAGCGCCATTGACACGATAGCCGGTCAGCCAAATACAACGCTTCACCTTGATGTGCTACGAAATGACGAGCTTATTCAGTTGCAGTTAGTGACCGAGGCGGTAAAAAACGAGGTAGGTAAGACGGTTGGGCGCATAGGTGTTAAGGCTATGCCGGTAGATTGGCCGAAAGACTTGCTATTGGTTGAGCGTTTTTCTTTGTTTGCAGCCATTGAGCATGGCTGTATTCAAACCTATGAGATGATCGTGTTTACAGTCGAATCAATGAAAAAGCTCATTATGGGTTTAATTTCACCCGCTAATTTAGGCGGGCCGATATCCATTGCTAAAATGGCCACTGCCTCTGCTGGCTCAGGTTTCATCCCTTTTCTAAGTTTTTTGGGCCTATTATCGGTCAGTTTAGGTGTTTTGAACTTATTGCCTATACCTGCACTTGATGGCGGTCAATTATTAACCATTTCTGCAGAGGCTATTCTTAAACGGCCGTTGCCAGATTGGTTTTTATTGTGGTTTCAACAGCTCGGTTTATTGTTGATTTTGAGTATAATGATCCTAGCTATTTTTAATGATATAAAACATTTTTAGGTTGTTGATATTTTGCCTTTTTTCAGTCCAAAAGACGTTACTCGAGAGGAGTTCATTGATCCTTCGAAGGCCTATACATTGCATCTCGCACAGCGAATTCGATTTGCTTATCAGTTCGTCTTAACTGTGTTGATGTGCATTTATTGTACCTTTGCTCAGGGCCAACAAATTCGCGATATTCGTATCGAAGGCTTGCAGCGGGTAACGGCAGAGTCAGTCTTTTCGGTACTGCCTTTTGCCATTGGTGATTCCATCACGACCAGTAATACTGCTAATTTAACCCGCGCTATTTTTTCTACTGGTAATTTTCAAAATATTGAAGTGGGTGTTGATGGTGATGTTCTTATCTTAAAATTAGAGGAAAGACCATCGATCAGCGAAATCAATATCGAGGGTAATAAAGCCATTCAAACCGATGCACTACTGGAAGGGCTTGAAGCACAAGGAATGGCTGAGGGTAGAGTGTTTCGTCGCGCGACTTTAGAAGGCATGCGCAGAGAGTTGGCCCGACAATATGGCTCACAAGGGCGGTATGACGCAGAGATAACCACGGATATTGTCGCCAAGCCACGTAACCGCGTCGCTGTTGATATTTTAATTGATGAAGGCAGCGTTGCTAAAATTGCCCAAATTAATGTGGTGGGCAATAAAGATTATAGTGACCAACAAATATTAGATCTGATGGAGTTAAAGGATCGCGGTTTACTTAATAGTATGAGGGGTAAGAAAAAATATGCCCGAGAAAAACTGTCTGGTGATCTTGAAACTATAAATGATTTTTA
Organism: uncultured Cellvibrionales bacterium; assembly: GCA_937897785.1. GTDB lineage: Bacteria > Pseudomonadota > Gammaproteobacteria > Pseudomonadales > UBA7434 > UBA7434. Next base: position 2,888 of record CALCNB010000216.1, read on the forward strand.
TCTAAACCGAGGCTATATCCAATTTCGTTTGAAAGCGGCACAAGTATCGGTCGATCCGAATAAAGATTCTGTTTATGTGACGGTTAATATTGATGAAGGTGAGCAATACAGAGTTAATAAAGTTGAATTGGCGGGTGACGTTAAAGATCAAGCCGATACTTTAGAGCGCGTTTTCCTATTGCCTAAAGGGGCCATCTTTTCACAAGCCATGGTTACGCGAACGGAAGAGATTATGAAGCGCGTGATGGGTAATGAAGGTTATGCCTTTGCCGAGATAAACAGCAGGCCTAAAGTTAACGAGGAGGAAAAAACCGTTGACGTTACTTTTTTCGTTGAGCCGGGTAAGCGGACTTATGTTCGTCGTATCGAATTTGAAGGAAATTTTAAGACAGCTGATGAAGTGTTACGTAGAGAGATGCGTCAGCTAGAGGGCGGTCTGGCATCGACAGAGTTGATTGAGTTATCGAGAAAGCGACTTGAGCGCTTAGGATTTTTTAAAGAGGCGACAGTAGAAACACCGGCAGTGCCGGGTATTGATGATCTAATTGATGTCAACTTTGAAGTTGAGGAGCAGTCCTCGGGAAGCATTTCTGCCTCCTTGGGTTATTCTCAAGATGTGGGGATGATATTCGGCGCTGACTTCAAGCAAAATAATTTTTTAGGCACCGGTAAGGTAGTAGGCATTCAAGCGAATAGAAGTCGGTTTCGAACCATTT
>CALCNB010000217.1 GCA_937897785.1 uncultured Cellvibrionales bacterium
TTAAAAGGTGCGGTCGAGATATTTGTTGCTCGATAAATTCCATCATTAATTAATGTTTTTGTTACTTTAATGAACTTAAATTGGTAAGCATCTAATAAGAAAATAATTGTCGCTATAATCAAAAGAAAAACTAAAGAAAATTTTTGCCTAGCTCCTTTTTTTAAAAGAGCGGATCGTATGGCTATTCCTGCTGATTCAAGTGCCGTGTCGACTGATGAAGCAGTTGATTTGACCACCCCTGCGGCCCGATTGGCGGCATCAATCGGTGAAATGAAAAGCCCCTATGAGCAGCCTAGTGGCTTTGAAGAATTACAGCGTGAATTGCAGCAAGTGAAGCAAATGCTTGAAGAAAAAGTGCAAGGTCAGGAGCGTCACGACACTATTTTTTCTCGACCGATCCAGTATCGTGTATTAAACCGCTTATTAGACTTAGGTTTTACTCTTGATATGGCTAGGCCGTTAGCCGAAGGAATTGATTTCGAGGGTCAATTAGCCAGTGCCGCAGAGGGCGAAAATGGACTGACCCATGCGTGGTCGCTGTGTTTGGATAAATTGCATGCAAAGATGCCTATCGCAAGTGAGGATGCACTAGCCAAGGGTGGTTTGTTTGCATTTGTTGGCCCCAGTGGCGCCGGTAAAACATCAGCATTGATGAAACTGGCTACCCGTTGGTTACTTGAGCATTCGGTCGATGATATTGCAATTATTTCTGTTTCGAGTGAAGCTGAATCGGTCCATCGCCTATCTGCGATGACCAAAATACCCGTTTATCTTGTCGATAAGAAAAATACTCTGGCCGATAGGTTGGCGCAATGTTCTATGCGGCGATTGGTATTAATTGATACTTCAGGCCTTAATCAAGATGTGCCTCAACAGCAAAAAGATCTTCAGTACTTGGCCAGTCTCGAGCAAATTAAAAGTTTTATTGTTTTGCCTGCGACCGGCGATCACCGCTGGTGCAAGAAAGCCATCGCTGATTATGTTTCACCTAATACAATTGGCTGTATTTTGTCTAACATCGATCAAGTTGATGCCATAGGCGAGCTTCTTTGTGTATTAATGAACCGCCAATTATGTGTACATTATTTAAGTGATGGAGAGTTATTGCCGCATTACATTTATAGACCAACAGCCTCAGAATTAATGTTTAAGCTGGGTGAGGATTATTCCAGTTGTCAGTCAAGCGCAACTGAGGCACTATCATCATTTTGATTTTCACCTTGATCTTGAGATTCTTATCCAGTGAATGCTAAACCAAAAATCGATCGTGATAATAATCAAGGACATCATACTCGCGTTATTGCTATTTCCGGTGGAAAGGGCGGTGTTGGTAAGTCTACTCTTACAATAAACTTAAGCGTTTGTCTCTCTCGTCTGAATCAAAGAGTGATGATTCTTGATGCTGATTTAGGTTTGGCTAATATTGATGTTTTGTTAGGGCTAAAAGCTCAACGGAATCTAGAGGATGTTTATTCAGGCGCTTGTGATTTGCAGGACGTTACCTTAGATGGCCCTGACAATATCCGTATTATTCCAGCCAGCTCCGGCACCCAGTCTATGGTGAATCTGACTAGCCAGCAACATGCAGGTTTAGTTCATGCCTTTAGCGATTTTGCCGATTCAATCGACACCTTAGTGATCGATACGGCCGCTGGTATCTCGGACTCCGTGATCCAGTTTATCCGAGCTGCACAAGAAGCATTGATTGTTGTTTGTGATGAGCCTTCGTCATTAACTGATGCCTATGCAATGATTAAATTATTGCATCGAGATCATAGTGTTGACGAGTTTCGTATTATCGTTAATCAAACACGATCTAAGAAAGAGGGACTTGAGCTTTATCAGCGACTACTCAATACTGCTAATCAATTCCTAGATGTGCAATTAAGATACGAAGGTGATATTCCTTATGACGAGGCTCTGCGAGAAGCTATTAAGCAACAGCAAGCAGTGACGGTTAAGTCGCCTAGAAGTGAGTCAGCTAAAGCCTTTAAACGATTGGCTGAGCGCGTGCTAGGATGGCCAGTTAAGAGCAACCCTAGTGGTGAGCTTGAGTTTTTTGTCGAGCAGTTGCTTCGCAAAACTTAATCATTTTTTCCAATCTACGCTAAGTAAATCAAGCGTTCTTTTTGCTCCTACATTTTTGACCCATTAGCTTTTTAGTTATGCTGGTTGTTCATTCTGCGGTCTGCTTTTAGGTATTTGGGCTTGTCCAACCGCACAGTTTTTATTCATTTCTGCGCTGGCTAGTTGCTGAGGTTCTTCTAAACTTATCTGAGTCGTTAATAGAATCGCTGGAAAAGCCCTTGACGGCGACGATTTTTTTTCGTTAAACATTTGATTTTATTATTTATTTTATAGATGTGCTAGATTGGGAATGCCTGCAGTGAATGACTTAGCATTAGAATCATCAATCCGATTGAATAAACAGCTTGAACAGTTGCTACAACTGATGAAGGTGTTTAGCTATAAAAAAAATATTGTTGATAATCAGCAGGTTGTAGACACTATTACAGCGATTGAAGAGTCTTTGGTGCAGGCTAAACTGTCGCAAGCAGATACTGATCATTGCCGCCGTTTACTTACAAGCACATTTTCGTTAATTCAAATGTCTTCGGATTCAGTCGACCACGTCACATTTTTAGATAAAAACTCGTCTAACAATGTGGTGCCGATTCGGCCAACATCCATTGATCTTGTTGATATCAGTTTTGACCGGATCTTAAAAGCCAGCGATGCTTTGAATCCAGATTATGTCGGGAATCATCTTGATGAGAGTTTAATGACCTACTTGTCCGAGCTTAAACTGACTGAGACCAATAATAATAACCAACAGCCTAAGCGGCGTCATTTATCATTAGTTTCAACCAATGATCTTCATTTTAAAACTAGCATAAAGTTAAATAACAAACCTAATTCCAACCATAAAAAAGGGAAGTAAACCCAGTGGATATCTTAACCGTCATAGGCGTCATTATTGGCTTTGCAGCCATTATTGGCGGCAATTTTCTTGAAGGTGGCCACCTGTCAGCCTTAGTCAATGGCCCAGCTGCATTAATCGTGTTAGGTGGTACGATTGGCGCCGCTGTTTTACAGACACCGAAAGATGTCTTATTGCGTTCGGTTAAATTATTTGTCTGGATGATCAAGCCGCCCACTGATGACTTTGATGAACTTCATAATAAGATTGTTGATTGGGCTAGAGTTGCTAGAAAGAACGGCCTTTTAGGTTTGGAAAAAGTCGCTATGACTGAGGCTGCTAGTTATTCCAAAAAAGGCTTGCAGTTATTGGTAGATGGTAATGAGCCCGAGCAAATTAGGACGGTAATGGAGCTTGAGTTGTATGCCCGAGAGCGTCGCAATATTGAAGCGGCTAAGGTGTATGAGGCTATGGGTGGCTATGCGCCAACTATTGGTATCATAGGGGCTGTTATGGGTTTGATTCATGTGATGGGGAATTTAGCTGATCCAAGCATGTTGGGCGGAGGTATAGCGGTAGCATTTGTCGCAACAATTTACGGGGTTGGGATAGCCAATTTATTTTTTATCCCCACTGCTAATAAATTGCAGGCCTATGCTAGGCACGAGTCACATGTTAGAGAAATGTTAATAGAGGGTTTAATGGCGATTGCTGATGGCGATAACCCACGAAACATCTCAGAGAAATTGCAAGGTTTTTATCGCGATGCGGATTAATCCCTAAGGGGTAAAATTTTTAAAGGTGTTAAATTATTTTGAGTAGAATTAGTTATCAACATAGAGCTAGATTATCTGATTCAGCTGGATCAGATCATGGTGCAGGTCAGGAACGTTGGTTGGTTTCCTACGCCGACTTCATGACCTTATTGATGGCATTTTTTGTAGTTATGTACTCTATTTCCAGTGTTTCAGAGCAAAAGTATCGTGTTTTGTCCAATACTTTTTCGGGGGCATTTAATACCAGCAATGATGCAGGCATGCTGTCTAAGCAAGTTCAAGGCGACCCGCTACTCACGGACCATGAAATCAAGCAGCAAGCAATAACGCCGCAAGAGGTAGCAAGCTTGTCAGAATCTGCGCCTAATATGTTTACTGCATTGACCGCTCAGTTGGATAAAAACTTTCAATCGCTTATCGATGAAAAGCTGATTACCCTAAGCGGCAATGAGCACTGGCTTCAAATTGAATTGCAGTCGGCCATTTTATTTGATGTTGGAGGTGCTTTAATTCATCGCTCAGCGGAGCCTATCATTAAGCAAATCAGTACTATGTTAATGCCTTACGGT
>CALCNB010000218.1 GCA_937897785.1 uncultured Cellvibrionales bacterium
GGTGAACCAATATTTGGTCAGTCGATAAAAGATTTAAAACCTTCAGCTTGAATTGCACTAAAGTGAACAAAAACGTCTGGTCCAGACTCTTGCTCAATAAATCCGAATCCTTTAGATTCATTAAACCATTTAACTGTTCCGTTGACTTTATCTGACATGGTGTTTCCTCGTTAATACTTTTCTTACTGTTACGTTTAGCCTTTAAAAAGCTTTAATAACACTACTGATTTTAAGTGCCTAAGCCACACGGCCCAAGCGGTTACGCTATCACTTTTTTCTAAAGTCTTAATCAGTACGAGCTAAACGCGGGGCGAAAAATACGTCGAAAGGATTACAAACCATGAAAACTGTTTAAGCTACGCACACTATACGACAGTTTTTCAAAGGGTCAAGTAAGAAAACATTAAATAACCGAATAACTACGTCATTTGGACAAAAATGGTTCATTTTTTTCTTGTTTTACCAAAATTGGCCATATTGAACGTGATATGTCGTCAAATATGGCCGTTTAGCTTTTATTGTGGCGGGACAGAAAAGCCGTCTAGCACCGGTGTATAGCCCTCACCAAATTCACTTTCTAAACTGCTGTGCAGGCCATTTAGGCTCCATTTTTGCTGCCCTTCTGGATTGATATGCGCTTCACCGAATTCAGGTCGCTTCAAGCGGTTGACCTGATTACCCCAAACCACAAACACTTCGCCAGCAATATGGCCCGCTTCAGGCGAGGCTAAGTAGCCAACCAGAGGCGCAACATTCGCAGGATCAAAGGCATGAAAGCCCTCTTCTGGGGGGGCAAACATCGCCGCTGTGGGCCCTTGCATGGTCATATCAGTAGATGCTCTGGGCATGATGACATTACAAGGAATCCCGTAGCGAATCATTAACTGCGCCGTGCCCATGGTCATCGCCACGATGCCGGCCTTAGCGGCCGAGTAGTTGGGCTGGCCGACTGAACCAAAAATCGCCGCCTCAGAGGCCGTGCTAATCATTCGGCCGTAGACTTGCTCACCCGCCTTAGCCTTCCCACGCCAATACGCCGCTACATTACGCATATTAATAAAATGACCACGCAAGTGAACTCTTACCACGCTATCGAACTCGTCATCACTCATGCCAAAGATGGTTTTGTCGCGGCAGTAGCCAGCATTATTGATCATAATGTTGATATCGCCGTATGTCTCTAGCGCAACCTTCATTAAATTGTCGGCATCGGCCGGTTCAGCACAATCACCAAATACTGCAATGGCCTCACCACCAGCGGCTTTAATTTCATCAACCGTGTCATGCGCGGCTTGCTCGGCATCGGGGCGATTAATATCATTAATCACGACGCGTGCCCCCTGGCTGGCAAGTTGAATCGCTTCCTCACGACCTAGACCTCGGCCAGCACCGGTAATCAGTGCGACTTTGCCTTCAAGATTTCCTGTATTTACTTCAGACATTCAATGCTCCCAAAAATAATAAAATTGGCCGTTGATGCATGCTAAAAACAGCCGTACTGTCAGTGATAATTATAAGTGTTTTTACAGCCGCTCAATAATCGTACCTGTGCCGATTGCCGAACCACAGCACATAGCAATTAATGCCGTATTTTTATCTTGTCGCTCTAACTCATGGAGGGCCGTACAAATTAAACGCGCACCGGTTGAGCCAACCGGATGACCGATCGCGATGGCGCCACCATTGACGTTTACTTTACTCATATCGGCATCAAACACCTGCGCCCATGACAAGACGACCGCGGCAAACGCTTCATTGATTTCAAATAAATCAATGTCGCTCATATTCATGCCAGTCTTTTTAAACATGTGCTGAGTCGCATCCACTGGGCCATCTAATAAATAGTAAGGATCGGTGCCCACCGTGCAATCAGTGATAATCCGCGCACGTGGCTTAAAGCCTCGCGCCTTGGCTTCTTCAGCGCTCATCCATAATACTGCGGCAGAACCGTCGGAGATTTGCGAGGCATTACCGGCGGTATGAATACCACCCTCTAGAATAGGCTTTAATTGCGATAACCCTTCTATGGTTGTGTCACGCAAACCTTGGTCACGACTGACAGTCTTTGTCTCGTCAGTAGGCGTGCCATCATCAGCAAAACACGGCGCATCGACTGGACAGATTTGACTATCGAAGCGACCCTCGTCCCAGGCCACTTTGGCTTTTTGCTGTGAGCTTAAGGCAAACTCATCGACCATTTGACGCGTTAATCCTCGATTTTTAGCGATGCGCTCAACCATCGTAAATTGATCCGGCGCCGTATCCCATGGCCAATTAGGCGGCTGATAATAACCGGGACCATTATAGACATTTTGACCTAAACCAACGCGACTCATGGCTTCAACACCGCAGCCAATGCCAATATCAATCCGACCCGTTTGCACCATAGCCGCAATCGCATGGTTGGTTGTTTGCGCAGAGCCGCATTGATTATCAAAGGTGGTGCCGCCCGCGGTATAATCTTTACCCAGCGAAAGCCAGGCATTGCGGGCAATATTACCCGCTTGCTCGCCAGCTTGAGTCACGCACCCTCCGGCCACATAATCCACATCACTATAATCTATCCCCGATCGCTTAACTAAAGCATCTAATGATAAAGCTAGCAAATCAACGGCATGGAAACCATGCAAATCACCCACAATGGGCTTGCCTCGACTAATGGGGGTTCTGACGGCTTCTACGATAACGGCTTCTGACATGATATTCCTCGCCTCTTTGGACTCATTGATAGTGATTGTATTTTTCTACTTGTTACATAAGAACCATGGTTAATTCATAAATTAATGCTGGCCGCTCCTCACCAACAACATGTACATGTTGCTCAAGCGTAATACGTGTATTTTTTTCGGTGACCTCGATCGCTTTAATCCGGCTACGAGAGTGAATAGTGCTACCCACTGTGACTGCGCCAGAAAAGCGTAAGCGGTCAGAGCCATAGTTCATCATAAAACTATAACCGCTAATATCACCGATCAAACTCTTTTCATTCGGCATTTTCGGCAGCAGTGACAGTATCAAAAAACCATGAGCAATGGTGCAACCGTAGGGGCTTTCTTTTGCGCATCGCTCTTCGTCGACATGCATCCACATGTCATCACCGGTCATTTCAGCAAAATCACTAATTAATTTTTGGTCGATGGTAAAGCTGCCACTCCAATCACCGAAGTCACTGGTGACCAAGCTTTGCAGCACGTCGTTATCTTTAAAATCGATTGTCATAATGACTCCTCTGACTTAATCATCTACGGTGCTATTTTTCCCTTTCGATCTACAATTATCTATCAAGCGAGTATTCGCTAATCATTTAAGCAGAATGCGTCGAGCCATCGCCGTTTACCCCTGTTGGCTTAGCTACATTCCTGTCATGACTTTCCGCTTCCGCTTTTACTTTTTGTAAATAATCTTTTGGCATACGAATAAACAGGCCTTCGCAGCTCGCGGTTAATGTATCGCCGGCATACATCTCACCACGCAGAATATTTTTTCTGCCCTCAACGCGATGAACCCTTCCATAAAGGCGTAATTCCTGTGCCAGTGGTGTTGGCTTAATGTAGCGCACTGACAGCGTGCCGGTAAATCCAGGCTGATCTGTTAACTTTTGGCCCATGCCTAAAAAGTCATCGAACAAAGCCGCGACAAATCCACCGTGGACAAAGCCGGGCGGGCCTTCAAACTGCCAGCCCATCGTCACTTTGCCATGCACTTCGTCACCAGCGATCCAAAGATGCAAAGGCGCCGTAATCGGATTACATAAACCAGTGATGGAACTGATCTCATGACTGACAATACTGCCCTCTTGAAAGTGGTCTTGGTCAGGGTCCATGTGCGCTAATTTACCCAGTCGCTGCGGTGTTTCCGCTAAGCGATCGGCCTGCTCATTGATTAACGCGGTCATTGCCTCTAAGGTATTGATGTCGGCAGAACTAGTCACGGCCAACTCATTGATCCGCCTTAAAGCTGTACCTAAATCGCGTCGAGCGGCCCATTCCTGCGTCGGCGCTACTGGCGGCTCTTCATGATCATAAGGGCCTAAATAAATTGCCATAAAATCTCACTGCTTTTTTGAGGTGCAACGATTAGACCCAAAAATTTTCGCGGTTTTGCACCAGTCAATCGGTTCGCCATGGTAGACTAAACATGACCAATATTGATTGATCAAACTTAAGGCTGGACGACATTATCAACTTCGTTATTCTCCTAAAAACGCCGGTTAATAAGCCAATTTTTATGAGAAAATACGCTATCAATGATTTAATTAATGGATAACATTATCGTTAACCGCAATACGTTGACAATGACCGCTTCAGCCAATCACCCAAAGTAGCGACCGGTTCGCTCAAAAGGGTCAATAAAACAAAGCTGAGCAGCAGAGCAGACAGAACAACCAGGGCACCAAGAACAGACTTTCAGTTTAATAAAAATAATTATAAATTATTATCTTACAAGCATGTCGGCCTTGTTTGTCAGAGAGCACCTAACACCAGCCTATAGTGAGGCACAAGGTTTTACGCCTAAAAAAGCACGGATAGGTGCGACACCATGATAACGATAGAGCACAGCAGGCTGTGCCAATACCAATCTAAGCCATTTCT
>CALCNB010000219.1 GCA_937897785.1 uncultured Cellvibrionales bacterium
CGCACAGAGAGAAATAGGACTCTGTGTGTTGAAGCGACGTATCAATGAGACGCTAATCAATGCTGCATGGTGCGGTGTGGCGGCCATGGATGATGAATGACTCATTGATGAGTAGGCTTTTAATGCTGCCATTATAAGTATTAACCTTTATTGAATAATTTGTATTGGAATGACGATCATGAGTAATGAATTAGACGACGATCAAGATAAGCCTTCGCTTGAAGCGTTTAAAGATGACAGTGATGAGGTTACTCCGTTAGAAGATTTCTTGCCGATTGATGAAATGGTAGAGGAGGTATCTGAGGGGGGGAAAAAAGTTCGTCGAAAAGGAATTTATTTGTTGCCTAACCTGTTCACTTCAGCGGCTTTGTTTGCAGGGTTTTTTGCTATTATTGCTGCCATTAATGGTGATTTTGCGGCTGCAGGGCTGGCGATATTTTTTGGCCAACTGCTCGACGGTCTTGATGGTCGAGTTGCGCGCATGACCAATACACAAAGTCGATTTGGTCAAGAGTTTGACTCACTCTCTGACATGGTCACGTTTGGTTTAGCGCCTGCAATTATTGTCTTTATGTGGTGTCTTTCTGATTTAGGTAAATTGGGTTGGGCAGTTGCGTTTCTTTATGTCGCCAGTGCAGCTATCCGCTTGGCACGTTTTAATGCAGCAGCAGAGACCGCTGACAGTCGCTATTTCAGCGGTCTTGCTAGTCCGCCGGCGGCGACATTGGTGGCTTCTGCTGTGTGGTTAGGATACGACTTAGGTTATACCGCAAGCTCACTTCCTTTTGCGTTAGTGATTACCATGGCCATACTAACGGCAGCGGTGGGTTTTCTGATGATTGCTAATGTTCGTTATCATAGTTTTAAAGGGATTAATTTTAGCCGTCGTGTTTCTGTCGCTGCACTGTTGCTGTTTATTTTATTGATCGGGTTAATTGCCACAGACCCACCAAAGGTATTATTTTTATTGGCCTGTAGCTATGCTTTTTCTGGGCCAGTGGCAACTTTATGGCAGCGGCTAAGAAAAAAACTATAAATTTAATTTATTATTTTTTTCAGTATAGGAACGTCTTTTAAGTTTGGCGGTCCAATGTCTGTAATGGAATGATTGTTGTATAGAGCATAAAAAAATGCGTTCAAAGACGGCTATCAAGACCGATATTCTTAGCTCTGAAATAACGCCAGAGGCTGATTATATTAATCGCCGGCAGTTTATTTATCGCAGTGGGCAGACTGCAATGGGTTTATGTCTACCGTATCAATTGGCGCTGGCGGGAGATACCGTTCACGATGTAGGCCTTAGGCAGTCACCGTTAGTTTATTCAGCGGCAGAAACACCTTATCGGAGCAATGAAAAGCAAACACCCTTTGTCCATGCGACTAGCTATAATAATTTTTACGAATTTGGTACGGATAAATCTGATCCAAAACGCTATGCCTCTGCAATGACTATTTCACCTTGGTCTGTTGATATTTCAGGTGAGGTTGAAAAGCCAGGCCGTTATCACCTTGAAGATATTATAAGGCCGCATGCGCTACAGGAACGAGTCTATCGCTTACGCTGCGTCGAAGCTTGGTCAATGGTCATTCCTTGGGTAGGTTTCCCTTTAGCAGATTTATTAAAGCGATTTTCGCCAACCAGTAAGGCGAAGTATGTGGCATTTGAAACCCTTAATCGGCCAAGTGAAATGCGCGGACAGCGATCGCGGTTTGGCACAATAGATTGGCCTTATATTGAAGGGCTACGTATCGATGAAGCGATGCATCCATTGACTATTTTGGCTGTTGGTATGTACGGTAAAACACTGCCCAATCAAAATGGTGCCCCTCTACGGTTAGTAGTGCCTTGGAAGTACGGGTTTAAAAGTATTAAGTCGATTACGCGGATTCATTTGACTGAGCAACAACCTGCCACCAGTTGGAATCTCACTGCGCCGAATGAATACGGGTTTTACTCGAATGTGAACCCCTTAGTAGACCATCCTCGTTGGAGTCAAGCAACAGAAAGACGGATAGGAGAATTCTTTAGAAGGCCTACACAAATGTTTAATGGATATCAAGAAGAGGTTGCTAGTTTATATAATGATATGAATCTAATTAAATATTATTAATTTTATGAGATTAGATTTAATTTTAATAAAAAAAATTAAACCACTTTTATTTATTGTTTTATTAACGCCAAGTTTTTATTGGT
>CALCNB010000220.1 GCA_937897785.1 uncultured Cellvibrionales bacterium
TGGAGTCTTGCTATGAATTTGGTATCACAGAGAAAAATTGTTTTTATTGCTTTAAATCAATGATCTAGACTAACCCAGAAAAATCACCGCATGAATAGTAAATTCGGTCGACTCCGCTCAAAAACAAACAATAATGATCAAATTGCTAACATTATATTAAGACAATGAACCTATTAAGCATCAAAATTGTCAAAGCCAATAGGCTTATTAAGCTTAAGCAAACCCATATTTCAATGCTATACTGAAAGTTCAGTAGTCTTTTAACAGGTGATAGTGTGGATTTTCAAAGTTTTCGTTTTATCGTTGTCGCCGGTATTTTATATGCTGCTTTTCATTTTGCTTATAATCAAATACCCGATGATTACTTGAGAAATACCATCTACCCTAATGTCATCGGCCACGCAGCTGCAAAGACAATCAAAACCTTAACGCCCGATCGAACAGTCGTGGTATCCAATAACTCGCTGATATCACCTCGAGCTAAAATGAATATCGTGCGTGGCTGTGATGGTTCTGGCGTCTGGTTTATGCTCAGCGCCGCTATTATTGGTTTTGGAGCCAGCTTTAGACAAACCATCACCGGATTAGTGGCCGGCACCATAACCGTTTATATTATTAACCAAATTAGGATTGTTGGTCTTTATTATGTTATTGAGCACAATCGCGCTTGGTTTCCGCCAGTTCATACTTATTATGCACCGACTCTCATCATCATACTTGTCGCCGGCTTTTTTCTATTATGGACTCGCTGGACTATGGATCAGCAGACAAACTCGGCTGTTATAGCCACCGAAGAAACTAACCAGGAAAAAAATGACCATGAATAATCCAGTGCCTGGCTACCTTTTTTTGAAGGTGATTTTAGTTTGGTTGGCACTGTCAATGGCTGGTTTTTTTGGGGGTAACGGCTTCGCTTCAACGATGACACCATTTTATGAATTCGTGACTGAAGCGGCATCCACCGATTATGTTGCCGCAATTTCAGTGGAAGAAAGACAGGAAGATGCCATTGTCTTAGCTGCGACAGCCATCAGGGCTAAACAAATTACCCCTTCCCGCGCACTTCCTGCTGGAACAACAATATCGTCTGATATTACGGTCCTTCATACCCTTGTACCGCTTATTATTTTCCTAACGATCATTCTATGCTGGCCAATAAAATCATGGCAGCAAAGCGGATGGATAATGCTATTTGCCATTCCCTCATTTTTTTGCATCTCGGCTGTAACAGCACCCATACAATTATTAGGCTTACTGGAGATGGGGTTTCAAAACGCTGCCCATCAAGCTGGCTTTGCTCGCGAGGAACCATTCGCGCTGAAATGGATGCTGTTAACGGAAGGCGGCGGACGCTGGTTAATACCGGCTCTATTTGGCTTGGCCTGCGGGGCGATTAGCGAAAAGATGATAAAAAAATAACCACTAATCGTTTTTATTTGGATCAATATCTTCTATATCACGGCGATTCTCAACCTTGATATCCCCACTGACAACTTGCCAGAAATTGCCAATTTGCTTGGCTAAATCTAAACCCATTGACCGTTTTGAGCTTCGCCCTTCGGCAGGGAAAAACTCTTTAATATTTATGTCTAGTATGGCTTCATACTTTTTAATTGTGCGTTTACTGTGCACTAAGAGCAAGACTTTCCAGCCAAAGTGGTAACCTACCATCAACATACCAACCGCTTTTTCCAACTCCTCTAGAGAACCTGAAAAATTGGCCACGGCTAAACCCACTTTGTCAAAAGCAGCAATTTTTTCAGCATCAGATAATTCAGCTAAGGCCGCTAAATTACGCTCTAATCGTACCGGATCACTCATGGAATATCGCCGTCAATAGGGTATTTAACACGCTAAGCCATGGCAAAAACATAGCGCCATCTATACGGTTAAATTTTGATCAATCCAGACCCTTCAGTTTAAGTCTCTATCTAGTATAGCTAGCTTACAGAAAAAGCGCAGTTAAACTCAAAACAGGTTGATTAATCAGCAAGATAAGGAGCTACGAAGCCTAACATCAGTTGAGGTATATAACCCTTCTGAACCGTTTATATGAAACGTATAAATGCACTGCTTCATTAATGAGATATTTTCTCTAACCCCGAAGGCAAAGCGGATAAGCTGACAAAAAATACAGTCGAGTCTTTTCTTCGTATCAAGAAAAAATCACAAAAACATACAACGACTTTCAAATTCAATCTGCTATTCTTGTTGTTTTTCAAATTACCCGCTTAGAGGAAAGCTAATGGATCCGCTCAATTCTGTTCTAATGTTTTTTGGCTTCACATTGCTGATTGCTAGTTGGATACAAATGATTGTTACTGCCTCACAAGAAGATTTTACTTGGGGTTTATTTTCGTTTTTTTTACCCCCTCTCGCCTACCTCTATGCGCTCACTCAGTGGGACAAAGCAGGCGACTCGATTAAAATGGCTATCGGTGGCCTAGCATTATTATTTTTTGCCTTTAGCTAATACCTCATCAGTCGTAAAGATAAGCCGCTTTCAGCCGTGATAGCTCAGACGAACTTAAACCAATTTGCTGCTCAAGGTATGAGATAGTACTACCGAATTCTGCTTTAATTGTGTTGATCGCAGTTTGCAGATAACTGGACTTCACTTTCAAGATGACAGCCAAGGCCTGATGATTAAATTCGCCCTGATACGCGTTTATCGCTTCTCGCGCTGCCTTTACTTTCAGCGAGTCCGCGGCGGCAGTTTCGGTTTGATCAGTGCCGTAATTCGCTGTCCATCGAGCAATTTCACGCTCGATTTTGACATA